>JAGOIS010000092.1 GCA_017995495.1 Candidatus Cloacimonadota bacterium | reverse complement strand
CAACCGCTTTGCCCCCGCCAACCTGGCCAAATATGTGCGCCGCCTCACCGAACTCGCCCTGAGATAGTTCAGAGCGTATTAACAGACCTTGAGCCGGAGAATCCTTTCTCCGGCTCTTTGCTATTCCGGGTAAATTATCCCAGCCTCTCCTATTATCAATACGGAATAAATACGGAATCAATACGGATGAAATCCGTATTGATTCCGTATTTATTCCGTATTGATCGCGGGGGCGAATTGGGGGCAAAAGTGGTGATTATATGGTTTATCACATTGCCTGTGATACGATTGGCTGTGAGCGAAAGAATGGTATTCTTAAAAGGGCATCAGGACAGGTTTTTCCAGGCCTCGCGGAGGGCGGCTTCGGCGGCGGGGAAATCCTCGCGGGAGCGCACCATGATCTCGCGGCCATAGCTTGCGGTGATTTTGGACCAGGGTTTGGGCAGGCGGAAGCGGTCCCAGGAATTCAGTTCCCACTGGCGCCCGGCGGTGGCGGCCACCGGGATGATGGGGACGCGGGCCAGCAGGGCAAGCTGCAGGATGCCCGGCTGAATTGAACCGGCGGGGCCTTTGGGTCCGTCGGGGGTGATGGCCAGGCTGTGGTTTTGGGCCAGACCCACCAGTTCCTTCAAAGCGCTGGAACCGCCGCGGGAGCTCGATCCGCGCACCGGCAGAAATCCCAGGCGGGCCAGGGGCCGGGCTATGAGCTCGCCGTCGCGGGAGCGGGAGACCAGCACGGCGATGCCGCAATCGATCCTCTGGAGGGCGAGGAGCAGCAGGTCGCGGTGTTGGAGCGCGTAAACGCAGGGCTGGCCGTTTTTGGGCTGATCCAGGGCTTGAAAGCGGAGGGAGCGGCGCCACAAACGCAGCAGGCCGGCCCCCAGGATGCCTTCGAGGCGGAAAAGAAGTTCACTCATGATCATGGAGCAACACTTTGACCAGACGGGTCATTTCGACGCTGGCGCGAGGTTCCGAGAGCATCCCCCGCAGGCGCGCGAGTTCCTTTCGCATGGCCTGAAGCCGGGCCGGGTCATTCAGCAGGCCCAGGGCGACCTTCACGATGGAGTGGGGTTGGCAGGCGTTTTGGATCAGTTCGGGCAGGAGGTCCCGCTCCAGGACAAGGTTGGGCAGGCCGATGCGTTTGATCCGCACCAGACGGCGTCCGATGGCGAAGGAGAGGGGGGAGGTTTTGTAGCAGATGAGCTGCGGCGTGCCGATGTAGGCGGCTTCCAGGGTGGCGGTTCCAGAGGTGCTCACCAGCAGTTCACAATGGCGCATGAGCTCGTGGCGATGGGTGGTCACCACCTTCAGTCCGGGGACCGGGGCCGCGTGGCAGAGCTGGCGGAAGAGCGGTGGTGAGACAGTGTTCGCCTGGGAGACGAGCAGCTCAAAACCCTGGCGGGACAGTTCCCGCGCCGCTTCCAGATAGACGGGGAGCATTCCGCGGATCACGGCGTCGCGGCTGCCGGGGAGGAAACCGATCCAGCGTTTGGCGGGATCGAGCCCGCAGAGAGAGGCGAATCCGGCGCGGTCGAGCTGGAGATCTATCTCCTCGGCGATGGGATGGCCCACATAGGTGGCGGGGACGTTGTGGGCGGCGAGCAGTTTTTGTTCGAACGGCAGGATGCAGGCCACGTGGCGCACGCGGCCGCGCAGCTGGTTGACTCGGCCGGGATGCCAGGCCCAGAATTGGGGGCAGATGAAATAGAGCACCGGAATGCCGAATGCGCTGGCCAGGCGGGCGATCCGGAGATTGAGGCCGGGGTGATCCACCAGGATGGCAAGGTCCGGCGGATCATCCCGGAAGAAAGATCTGATGCCGGTTTCAACCTGGCGGAAGAAATTGAGGTGGCCGAGCACTTCGGCGAATCCCATCACGTTGAAGCGGGAAAAGGGATAGAGCGGCTCCAACCCCTCAGCCTGCATCCGGGCCCCGCCGATCCCGCTGTGGCGCAGCCCGGGGAGGGCGGCGTTGAGGCCGCGCATCACCAGACCGGCATGCAGGTCCGCGGAGTATTCCCCGGCCAGCCAGAAGATGTGACGCCCTTGGGGGGACATGGTTAGAAGAGGGACGCGCCCAGCAGGGTGATGAGGGTGACCGCCAGCGCCGCGAGCAACACGCCGAGGAAGACGCAGAGCAGCGATTTCCAGAAATTGAGGCCGAAGATCTTGGCGACCAAAGCGCCGGTCCAGCCTCCGGTGCCGGGCAGGGGTATGCCCACGAAAACGATCAGGCCCAGCTCTTCATAACGCTCCACCACCTTGCCCCGGCTGCGGGCGCGAGCGTAGAGCCAGTCCGTGAACCTTCTGCCCCAACCCCAGCGGGAGATAAACTTCAAAAACAACTCCAGAAAGAGCAGCAGAAAGGGGATGGGGAGCATGTTGCCCAAAATGGCCAGGGGCACGGCTTCGGTCCAGGGCATGCCCAAAACGGCGATGGCGACGGGGATGGCGCCGCGTAACTCCACGATCGGCAGCATCGAGATCAAAAGAACGATCAGCCAGGGACTCACACCCCTGGCCTTCAGAGAGGCGGCGGTGCGCTCACCGAAGGACTCCGCCCCCAGCAGGCTGAAGGCCAGCAGCAGGACGATCACAAGCGCCAGGGCGCGAAATTTGGAACTCAAGGCAACTCCCTGTAGGGCAACAATATTTTCATTGATGCATCTCCGCGCGCGAGGCGGTTTTTGACAAGTGAAATTCAAAGCAGGCAGAAAATGCCTGCGACGGGCGCGGAACAGGTTATACTGTCTGTAAAAATACGAGGAACGAACCATGAAAGATGAAATGCTGCAAATGATCAAAAAAGCCATGCAGGGCGAAAAGGACAGCGTGACGCTGTATGAGAACGCCGCGGCGCGCGCGGACGAGCCGGAGGTGGAGGAATTCTTTGCCAGCCGGGCGGAGGAGGAGAGGCGCCACTACAACCATCTGCTGAACCACCATCAGCAGATCTCCGGCAACCTGCAGCCTCCGGCACCGGCGGAGGAACTCAGCGAAGCCAGGGAAGCGCGGTCGATCTTTTCAGAAAGCTTCATCCGCCGCATCGGCGGGGACCAGTATCTATTTTCAGCCATCTCCACGGCCTTGCTGCTGGAAAAAGACGCCTTCGAACACTACGGGGAGAACGCCCGCAAGGCCGAAGATCCGGAGTTGAAGCAGTTTTTTTCGCTGCTGGAGGAATGGGAGAAAAGGCACTACGACGAACTGTTGCGGATCCAGCAGGCGGCAGAACGGTACTATTGGGAGATCAACTCCTTCGAGCCATTTTGACGGCCGTGAAAGCCCGCATTCAGCAATAAAACTGCTCCAGCACTTCCAGGCCGCGCAGGCGGAGGGCTTTGTGGAAATGGGCCTGGTAATAGGCGGCGAAAAGTGAATTCAGGCAGGCTACGCTGGCGCGGTCCAAAACCAGGCTGCGCGCGTGGTCGCCGATCACCGGGAGCAAGCTCAGGACCTTCGCAGCGACCGAACTGAGCTGCTCATGGCGGTCCGGATCGGAAAGAGGGTCCAAACAGGCGGAGCAGAGCAGCCGGCCGGATCCTTTTTCCCAGGCGGTGACGGGGTTTTCCCGGCTGTGGCAGGCGGAGCAAGAGCCGGGGTCAAAGGGAATGCCCAGCATCTGCAGCGCCCGCAGCAGAAAGCGCCACCAGATCAGCACGGCATTGCGCTCCAGGGAAGCCAGGTAGATGAGGTATTCGCGCAGAAGAGCGAACCAGGCGGGGCTTTCCTCGGCGGGAATGATCAACTGGGAATAGAGCTCCAGGGCGCATTCCCCGGCGGTCCAGCATTCGATCCTGCCGGCCAGGTCGAATTCCTCCAGAAGGGAATACTCGGCCAGCAGGGCCAGGCCGGACTCCCGCGGCGCGTAGAAGCTGAACTCATAGAGGTTGAGGGGGGAGAGGAGGCTGGCCTGGGTTTTTTTGCGGACGCCCTTGGCCAGGATCGAGATCAACCCATACTGGCGGGCAAAGGCTTTCAGGATCAGGCTGCTATCGCTGTAAGGACTGGTTTTGATCAGGAAGGCCTGATCCTTGACCCTGGACCTCACAGCTTCAGCTCCCCGCGCACGGAACGCAGGTCCCGAGGTTCGGCGAAAACCGTTTTGTGCTCGCTGTAGGTGATGAAACCGGGCGGGCTGCGGCGGGGTTTGCGCAGAAAGCGCACCTGGGTGTAATCCACCGGGACGTTGGAGGAAAAGCGGGCCTTGGAATACCAGGCGGCCAGGGAACAGCAGAGGCCGATCAGCTCGTCGCCAGGGGTGGTTTTGCGAAAACAGCGGAGCAGGATGTGGGAGCCGCGGAAAACGCGGGTGTGGAACCACCAGTCATGCGGCCTGCCCAGTTGGGTGCTGATGAAGTCATTTTCACTGGCCTTGCGTCCGATGACGATCTCGAATTCATCAGAGAGCCGCAGGCGGAGCAGCTTGTCCTCCAGATCCAGCTTGCGTCCGAGGCTGGAGACAGTCCTGGCGGAGGGTGGGTCCACTTCCTCGCCGGCGTCGATCCTGGCCAGGATGGTTTGCAGCCTGGAGATCTCTTCGCGGGTGGCGGCAATGTGTTGGGCGATCAGTTCCCTGCCGCGTTTGGCCTTGGTATATTTCTTCAGGTAATAATGGAGGTTTTGGCGGGGCGAAAGTTCCGATTGGAGCGGGATCTCGATCTGGGCGAGATTGGGATCGAAGTAATTGACCGCTTTGAGAGAAGTCTGGCCCCGGCCGATGTTTTGCAGATTGGTCTTGAGGGTCTCAGCGCAAACCTTCCAATGATCCGCCATGCCGGCGTCACGGGCTTCAGCTTCCTGTTTGGCCAGTTTGTCCTGTGCTTTGGGCAGTTCGCGTTCCCAGCGGGCTTTGAGGGCCTGGCGGCGTCCTGCTTCCTCGCGGGCCAGCCAGACGTGGTGGTAGTAGTTCTCCAAATAGTTGTTCACGCTGGGGCAGAGGAGGGAGGAGCCGGTTTGCAGCGATGCCACTTTCAGGGGTGGGGAGATATCCTCCAGCACAGGCTGGAACGAGGTTTTGGCAGGTTGGTAGGGCAGCTTGGGCAGGATCTGGCGCTGGGGGTTGTCCGCGTAGGTGTATTTGCGCAGGGCGTCCACCACAACGGTTTCGCCGTTTCGCACAGCCAGGATCAGGTTCGGTTTGGGAGGGGTGAACTCGGCGATCAGCAGGTATGTTTTGTTCTGTTGATAAATATCCGTCTGTTCGAATTGGAATCTGATGACGCGGTCGGCGGGGTCGATCCAGGTTTGGGTGAGCCTGGCGTGGGTGAGCTGGTCCCAGATCTTCACCTCGTTTTCCGGGGGTTGGTGGCTCCGGCTGTGAAAGGCAAAGGCCTCGGAGGCAGTCAGCAGCACCAGGTCGGACTTGTCCGCGAAGCGGATCCTGAGCGTGGGGGAGGCAAGCCACACGCTCTCCACTTTGAGTCCCGAGGCGCCAAATTCGGAGGTCCAGGCGGCCAGGATCGAATAGTTCATTTTTTGCTTTGTCCTTGACAGCATCATAGCATCTTAAATAATGACCCATCATAATAAACAGCAATAAGGAGTCAAGCATGAAAGCGACATCTTGGATAATAGCAGCAGTCTTGGCAGTTCTCGCGATCTTATTTGGAGTGATGTGGAGCAACGCATCCAACAAATCCAAGGGACTGGAAAAAAGCAATGCTGACCTGCAACAACTCTACGATACCTCGACCGCCACGGTCGACGAGATCCAGAAAAGCCTGGACCTGTTCGACCAGGAATTGATGGGCACCATCGGCACCGCCAGCGAGAGGCCAGCTGCCACTCCGGCGGAAAGACTGGCCAACGCCAGGACCAAGATCGAGGAATATAAGAAACAGATCCGCGACCTGGAAGCCAAACTCTCCTCCAGCAGAGGACAGCTTTCCGGCATCCAGAGCATTGTGGAAAAACTGAAGAAATCCGTGGCAGACAAGGAAAAGATCGTGGCCGAACTGGAAGGCAGGGTCGCCAACCTCTCCAGCACACTGGACACAGAACGCCAGACCTCGATCGCCGAGATCAATCTGCGGGAATCACGCATCAAGGAAACAGAGTCCGAGATCGCCAGCCAAACCCGGGAAAGCAACAGGATGTTCTTCGTCGCCGGCA
>JAGOIS010000091.1 GCA_017995495.1 Candidatus Cloacimonadota bacterium | reverse complement strand
TTTACAGTACCATGTCAACATATTGGCAAAGGATCGAGGATAGTATGAGCGAAAGACCAGGTTTCGACCTGCACGGCTTCATGGCGGGGCGCCTTCCGCTGAACAGGTTGCTGAACATTCTCAGGGACGACAGCCTGAGCCACCTGGTGGAGATCGACGGCTGCTCCGGCAGCGGAAAATCCTATTTGGTCAAGCCCCTGCTGGAAGATCTGGCCAAAAGCTACAGCCGGGTGCGTTACTATTCCCCGCACCCTTTGGCCTTCAACCAGTTCCGGCGGGTGCTGAAACTGCTCTGCGAGGTCGATGACGCCAGCCTGGACGAGCTCCTGCGCGAAAACAGCGAGCAATACAGGACCGGGCACAAATACGACTTCTTCTATTTCCTGACCGAACGGCTGAACCAAAGGAAACTTTTGGGTCCGGCAGCCCTGGTGATCGACGACGGCGACGTTCTGGACCCCTACACCCGCGACTATCTGCAGTATTTGGTGCAATACGCGCAGGACAACGGCATCCAGATAGTGGTGCTGGCCCAGCAGCGGCTGTTCGGATTTTCCGAGCTGGAGGAGATCCCACCCCTGGGTGTTGACGACCTGCAAAAACTGCTGCACCAGAGCTTTCCGGAGGCGGGGCTGGGCTATGTGAAGGAAAGCGAGATCCTGCACAAGATCTCCGACGGCAACCTGCTGGTGGTGGAGCACATCATCTCCGGGATGCCCCGCAAACCGAAGGCCAGATTCGACCTGAGCGCATTTTTGGACCGCAGTTACGACCCCCTGCGGATCTATCTGGAAAAAGTTTCCCAGCTCAGCCCCAGCCAGCGCGACCTGTTGCTGGCCAAGTTCGTCCTGGGCGAGGACGGCACGGAGGAAAGGATCAAGGCGCTGGGCCTGGGCAAAAGCTACAAGAAGGACTTCGAGGCGCTGGTCAGGGCCGGGCTGGTGAGGAGTTTGGGCTCGCAAAACGAGGTGCAGAAAAAGAAATCCCTGGCCGAGTGGCTGGAGCAGAATCCCGAAACCCTCTCGGGGCCAGCTTTCTCCAAGCTGAAAAACTGGATGGCCGGGAACCCGGAACACGGCCAGACCCTGGCCCGTATGATGATGCAAAGCCGCAAATACGAGGCCGCGGAGTTCGATGGGCTGATCCGGGAATTGGAGCTTTTGGGCGACAACGAGACCCTGCTGGAACTATATCATTACCAGCTCAGACACACCAAGAATGCCGAAAAACAGCTGCAGATCCACCATAAACTCGCCTCCGCCCACGCTGGGCTCAATCAGACGGACCAGGCCGTGGAACAGCTTCGCCAGGCCCTGCACATCTGCACAGCCAATTCCCTGCCCGCGGAGGAGATCGTCCATATGCTGGCCTCAAACCTTTTCTCCGCGAACAGCACGGCCTTCGCCCTGGAGATCATCAAGAAATACGCCCCGGAATCGATCGACCACTATTGGAAGGTGAAGATCCTGCTGCTCAAGGCCGACATCCTGGCGGAAACCGAAGAATTCGACACCGCCCTCCAGGAACTGGACAACGTGATCCGCCAGGTGAGCGGGGTCGAGGACAAGACGCGGCGCTGGCAGGTTCAGGGCGAAGCCAAAAAGATCAAGGGCAAGATCCACTACTATGTGAACGAATGGGACCAGAGCGAGGAAGCCTTCAAAGACGCCGAGACCTTTTTCAACCTCGCCCAGGACCACAAAGGCCTGGCCGCCATCAGCAACAACCTGGCCGTGCTCTACATGTTTCAGGGGGATTGGGCCCGCAGCGAGCAGTTCTTCCTCCGCAGCCTGAGGCTGGAACAAGAACACTTCAACCTGAACGGCATCTCGGTCTGCTACAACAACCTGGGCAGCCTGATGGACGACACCGGAGACGAAGCCAAGGCGCTGCACTACCTGGAACAAGCCCTCAAGCTGCAAAAAATGCTCAACGAGCCCTACAACATCACCAACATCTACAACAACATCGGCGTCACCCTGATGGACCACAACGAATTCGACAAGGCCGAGGACGCCCTGAAGAAATCGCTGCAAACCGCCATCGATTTTGGCTTTTTCCGCAATACGGTGGCCTCGCTGAACAACCTGGGGGCGCTGTGGTTCAAGAAAGGCGATTGGAACCAGTCCATCGCCTTATACGAGCAGGCCATCAAGAAAAGCGAGGAAAACAATTTCACCGAGGGATTGCTGCGCTCCTTCAGCAACCTGGGCGAGGTCTACGAAAAGCAGAACGAGCTGAACCTGGCTTTCGACCTCTGTTTCAAGGGCCTCGAACTGCTGCCCTCCGTGAGCGACGATTACATCAAGGCGGAACTTTATGGCAACCTGGGCAGCGTGCTCACCAAGCTGCACAAATTCAAGGAGGCCTATTCCTATCTGGTGGAAAGTCTGGACTTCTTCAAGTCCATCAACGCCCGCGACAAGATCATCGAAGGCTTCCAGAAACAGGCCTACTACTTCATCCTCACGCGCAACTACGAGAGCGCGGACTACTATCTGAACCAGGCGCACAAACTGGCCACGGAGCAAAACCAAGCCTTCGAGATCGGAAAAACGCACTACCTGCGCGCGCTGCTGGAACGCAAGAACCTCGATTCCGCCAGGCAGCATCTCGAGGAGGCCATCCAAATCTTCGTGGAAACGGCCAACAACTACGAGCTTTCCCTGGCCAATTACGAACTCGCCGGAGTGCTCTTCGACCTGCAGGATTGGGAAAAAGCGCTGGAGATCCTCAAAGCCAACAAAAGGGTCATCCAGCAGTACGGCTCCATCAAGCTCCTGGAACAGAACGACATCCTGACCCAAAAGATCTCCCGGGAATACTCCGCCCAGATGCAGGACGTCCAGTTTGAGGAGAACCTGCTCAACCAATTCTATGAGATCACTCAGAAGCTCAATACGATCACGGACCTGGACGTGCTGATCGAGCAGGCGCTGAACAGCCTGGTGGAGATCTCCGAGGCGGACGGCGGCGTGCTCTGCCTGCATGGACAGGAGGCGGTTCCCGATTCCTGGGATTACAAGATCTTCAGTAATTTCTCCCCCGACAATAAGTTTTACGATGTGTTCATCAACGCCTGCGCGCGGGTGTATCGCTCGGGCGAGATCGAAAACCACAAGCAGCCTCATTTCGCCCCTTCCTACAACCACCTGGTGGTGATCCCGCTGGCCATCCGCAAGGACGTTCTGGGCGTGGTGCTGCTCTTCAGTAAAAGCGGCTCGCACTACTTTTCAGAGCGGATCATCAACCTGCTCAGCGCGCTGTGCAACCAGGCGATCGTGATCATCGAAAACATCCGCTCCGTCAACCTGGAAAGGACCCACGCCACCATCCGCGAACAGCTCAACGAGGGCAACCTCTACGCCAATATCATCGGCAAAAGCCCGGAGATGCTGAGGATCTTCGAGATCATCGAAAAGGTGAAGGACACGCCCACCACTGTGTTGCTGGAAGGGCCCAGCGGCACCGGCAAGGAACTGATCGCCAGGGCGCTGCACTACAGCAGCAACCGGCGCGGCAAGGCCTTCGTGGCCCAATACTGTGGCGCCCTGCCGGAAACGCTGCTGGAAAGCGAACTCTTCGGCCACGTCAAAGGCTCCTTCACAGGCGCCGCCTACGACAAGAAAGGCCTTTTCGAGATCGCCGACGGCGGGACCTTCTTCCTGGACGAGATCGCCGACATCAGCCAGAGCACCCAGGCCAAATTGCTCCGCTTCCTCCAGGAAGGCGAGATCAAGCGCGTGGGAGCCACCAAAACGGAAAAGGTGAACGTCCGCGTGGTCTGCGCCACCAACGTTTCGCTGGAGGACAAGGTCCGTTCCGGGGTTTTCCGCCTCGACCTCTACTATCGGCTGAATGTGATCCGAATCGAGGTTCCCGCCCTCAGTAGCCGCACCGGCGACATCCCGCTGCTGGCCATCCATTTTCTGGACAAATACAACACCCGCGTGGGCAAAAAGGTCCAGGGATTCTCCGACGACGCAATGAAAACCCTGGAACAATACGACTGGCCGGGCAACGTGCGCCAGCTGGAAAACGAGATCGAACGCGCGGTCACTTTGGCTGAGGACGCGGCTTTCATCCGCAGCCAGGATTTTTCGGACGAGGTGCGCCGCTACATGGAAAACCAGAAGACGATCAACCTGCTCGCCGGAAAGAAATCGCTCAAGGAAGCCATGGAAGAGCTGGAACGCAATATGATCGTGGCCGCCATGGAAGCCACCGACTGGAACCAGACCCAGACCGCGAAAGAACTCGGCATCTCCCGGCAGGGCCTGATCCAAAAGCTCAAACGCCACAACCTGGACCGCGAAGAAAACTGACTTGGAGGGACAAAGCTTGGAAGAGAAAAACACTCCGACCCTGAGCGAAAAACTCAATTTCGTGGCCTTCGACACCGAAACCACGGGGTTGGACCATAACAACGACGAACTGATCGAGATAGCCGCGGTCCGCTTTCGGGCCGGCGAGGTGAGCGAACGCTGGTCCACCCTTGTGAAGCCGCGCAAGGGCATGCCTAAATTCATCCAGTATCTCACCCACATCGATCCGCAGGACCTCAAAGACGCGCCACAGGTGGATTCGGCGCTGAAGCAGTTCTTCGACTTCATCGGCGACGACATCCTGGTGGCCCACAACGCGGGCTTCGACACCGGCTTCATCAACCACTACTCAGCCCTCTGCGGCGGAGATCTGATCCAGCGCCCCGTCTGGGACACGGTGGAGATCGCCCGGACCTGGTTTCCCTTCACCCCGGACCACCGGCTGGGAACCATGACGGATCACTTCGGCATCGTTTTGGAAAACGCCCACCGGGCAGGAGCTGACGCTGAGGCGACCGGGCTGCTGCTGGTGAAAATGAGCGAACACATCCTCGCCCACTATTCCATGCTCACCAACGCCAGGTTGCTCGACCTCAGCCGCCAGGCACAGCTGGAAAACTCGCTTTACAGCTATCTGCGCGTGATCGTGGAACAGCAGCGCCGCACTGCCCTGATGGGAAAAAAGCCCCAGCCGCCTGAGACCGCCCGTCCCAATGTCATGGAAAACAATGTCCCGAAATCCAGCTTCGATATCTCGGAGGTCTTCACGGAGGACGGCCTGCTTTCGCGGAAATTCCCCAATTTCGAATTCCGCGGCGGCCAGGTGGAGATGGCGAAAGAGATCGATGCGGCCTTCCGCGCCAGTAAACACCTGGCCGTGGAAGCCGGCACCGGAGTGGGCAAATCCTTTGCCTATCTGGTTCCGGCCCTTGCCTTTGCCGATCGCCATAAAACCAAGATCGTGGTCTCCACCAACACCAAAAACCTCCAGGAACAGCTCTTTTACAAGGATCTGCCGCAATTGAAGGACATGCTGCCCCTGCCCTTCAAGGCCGCGTTGGTGAAGGGGCGCGAGAACTATGTCTGTGAAAGGCGTTGGGGTGAACTCCTCACCGAACAGACCAAGGGATTGACCGTTTGGGAAGCGCAGGCCCTGCTCAACCTCTTCATCTGGAAAATGCTCACCAAATCCGGCGATGTGAGCGAAAATTCCTCCTTCGACCGCAACCGCTTCAGCGTTGTCTGGCGCAAGGTCTGTTCGGACCGCTATCTCTGCCTGGGACGCAAATGCCCCTTCGCGTCCCAATGCTACGTTTTGAACCTGCGCAAACACATCGAGACCTCGTCCATCGTGGTGACCAACCACTCCCTGCTGCTGGCCGATCTGCAGATGGAAAACACCACCCTCGGCGAATACTCCTACCTTGTGATCGACGAAGCCCACAACCTCACCTCCACGGCCTCGCGCAATCTGGGTCTGGAGCTTTCCCACGCCGACCTGGCCAACCTCTTCAATCAGCTTTCGCAATCCTACAAGCACAGGAAATCCGGTTTCATCCACCAGATTGAGACCACTCTGGCTAAAAGCCTCGCCACTCCCGCGCAGCGAGACCAGATCGGCCTCTATTGCAAAAATCTCGCCGACCATGTGGAAGCACTGCGAAAAATTGCTCTGGATCTCTTTCAGGAAGCTCAGAACCGCTGCACTGACGCCGATTCCTACGGCAAACTGCGGATCAAGGACACCGCCGCTTTCCCACGCCTCTTCAGCCTGCTGGGGGAAATGACCGCCGCGTGGAAAAACTATCTGAAACAGCTCA
>JAGOIS010000090.1 GCA_017995495.1 Candidatus Cloacimonadota bacterium | reverse complement strand
TTCTGGCCCTTCTCGCAGCAGTGATCTGGCTACTGGCCAAACGCTCGGGCAGGGAAACCTTCAGGCCTGTTTTCAGCGCCGACAGCACGGCGTTTCACCGCATCGAGATCGCCAACGCGGATACCAGCATCACTTTCATGAACCAGGAAGGAATCTGGCGCATCGTCAGCCCCATAAAGTGGGACGTGGAAAAGAACCGGTTCCGGCAGTTCATGCGAGAGGTGATCCTGGCTGAATTTTCCACCGAGTCCGTCGCCACTGGCCAAGAAGCTCTGAAAAAGTATGATCTGACCAAGGACAAGGCACTGCGGATCAAGGCTTATGACTCCCGGGACAAGCTGCTGCGGGAAGTCTGGTTCGGTGATCCGGGCAATCCCCTGGATTATTTCTGCTATCCAAGCGAAACTGAGGTCTACCAGGCCGGAACCAAGGTGGTTACACTTTACGGCCCAGAACTCGAGCCCTGGCGCTCGCCCTACGCCCTCAGCCTCCAGCCGGACCAATTGTTATCCATCAAAGTTGACCTCAGTGGAAGCGGCTACGAACTTACCCGTGCCGGCGAGCTCTGGCACTACCGGGATAAACAGGAGAATTTTGATATCCCAGCCGGTAATCTGACCCTGGCCATCATTCTAAACGACCTCTCCGGTCTGGGAGCGCCATCCCTGCCAGGCACAGATGAACTGCCGCCACCAAACTCAGAGCCAACCGCTGATTGTGCGGCGGTTATCAAGCTCCAGGGCAATTCAGATGTATCCATCAGTTTCCATTCCTGGAAAGGCAGCCAACTGCTGAAGATCGACCGCTATCCGGACAGCTATTTCCTTGTTGATCAAGGAATTGTGACCCACTTTGCCGTCCCGCCCAAACTGTTTATGACAGCAGCCCCAGAACCTCCGTCGCCATGAACCTGAAGATCAGCCACTGCCAAAAGCTCGACCCCAAGCTGTTCGCCCGGATCACAGCCATCTGGCAGGAAACGGGGATCAGCAATCCAGCCAGGGCGGACAGCTTTGCTGCGGTGCAGTACAATCTGGACCACGGCGGGATCATGCTGCTGGCCCATTGGGATGATGCCCTGGCAGGCACCGCCTGGCTCAGCCACGACTGGCGCCGCCTCTACATCCACCACATGGCGGTGTCGCCCGGGTTTCAGAACCACGGCATCGGACGCGGCCTGCTGGAGGAAGCGCTGAGGGTGGCCAGGGAAAAGGGTTGGCAAGCCAAACTGGAAGTGCATGCCGACAACGCTGCTGCCCGCCATCTCTACTCATCCTGTGGCTTCACCGACCTGGAAGGTTATATCGTGATGATCAGGAGAGGCTGAGGACCGATCAGAGCAATCCCCATCTGCGCCGGAAGAAGAGTTCCAGGCAGAAAGCGAGAATGAAGGCTGTGAGCACCCACCATTTGCGGTAAAGAGGGATGTCCTCGCGTTGCTCCAGGATCTTTGTTTGCGCGGGCAGGGGCTGAAACTCTTTCAGGGTGCCGGGATCGAGCAAGGTTCCGCCGGTATCTGAGGTCAGCCAGGAGAGCAGGGGCATGTTGAAATCGAAATCCCGGGCTTCGATCGAGGCATTGGCCACATTGAAGCGCCCTCCGCTCTTCTGTCCGCTCACCTTGTCCGTGATCTGGAAGCTGTAGCTTCCGGCCTTGTCCAAACTCAGCCGGGCGGCATATTCACCCTCACTTTGGGTCATGAAGTCGCGGAAAACCTCTTTCCCGGACGCGTCAGTAACTTTCAGTTCCGGGTTCAGGTCCAGGCGCAGGGAGCGGATGTCATCCTGGGCCCGCAGGCGCAGATCGATCTCCTCCCCCAGAAAGTAGCTGCCGTTGTAAATGGCTTCATAACCGCTTTGCGAGGTATTGGCCAGCCAGGTCAGCGAATTGGTCAACAGCTTCTGGTATCCGCCTCCGGCAGTCTGCAGCTGCCATTTCCAGAGGTTGAGAAAGGCCAGAGCGAGGGTTTTGGCGCTGCCGGCGGTGCCAACCGCGATGGCGGGCGAGTTTTGGGAATTGTCGATAGTGGCCAGCACCTCGGCTCCGCGGCTGGCCGTGACGTAGTAATAATCCAGCGGCGGAACTTCCTTGAGATCAGAGCTGTCAAAGCTGAGCATCGGATATTTGGCCGCCGCCGGGCTCCATGCCAAAAAACCCTGATAGGAGCTGGTGATGTTCGCTCTCTGCAGCGGCAGGATGCCCCCCAGTTCCTGCACGGGCAGGCCCTGCCAGAGTATCCCCACACCCCGTTTGTGGGCTGAAACAACGTAATTAAGCACGTTTCCGCTCAGTTGCAGCCCCCCGTTGTTGATCAGCACCAAGGCGGCCAGGTTTTCCCCGGTCAGATTTCCCGCGGACGCATCTCCGGCAAAGGCCTGGCCGCCCTGGACCCGGTAGTGGGAAACTTCCCAGCGGGGATTGGCGGCAATGGCGTCCACGGTGAACTTGTTATCCCAAGCCGGGCTGTCCGAGAGGATCACGATCCGCTGTTTGTCGCTGAGGACGTCGATGGCGCCGGGGTAGCTGTTGTTGTTTTGCGAGCGTTCGCTGATCCCTGCGGCCGACACCTCAACCTTATAGGGATAAAACCCAGTCTGCCCAAAGCGGTGGGTGAAATCCACATTGGCAGCCACTCCGTTCTTTAGCTGAACTGCCTTTGTGCCAACCAAAGTGTTTCCCAGCCAAAGTTTCACGGCTGCCGGCCCGTTGTAGTTGTCGGCTTTCACCTCAGCCCGGATGAGGGTGGGCTCATTGCGGTAGGCCTGGCGGTTGGTGATGGTGCGAACCACGCTCAGATCTGATTTTTGGGGCAGCATGGTGTCCGCGATGGCAAAAAACGGGCTGCCCAATTGTTTCACCTGCTGCAGCGATTCATCCCTCAGCCAGCCGTCGGAAAGCAGCACAATGCCTTTCACCCGGCTAAAATCGTGTTTCTTGGCCAGCTCAGCCAGGGCTGGAGCCAGCAGGGTGTTGTCTTTGTCTTCCTCCAGTCCGGTGGCAAATTCATATCGCTGCAGTTCATAGCCGGCAACGGCGAATTTATCCGCCAGTTCCTTGCCCGGCTCGCGCAGCCAGTCTTTTTTACTGCCCGTGGCGCCCTTGAGGTCCATGCTGGCGGAAACGTCCGTGAGCACCAGCACCTGCTGTTTCTCGGCCAGCGAGCGGAGGTAATAGAGAATGGGGCTGATCAGCAGCAGCAGGAGCACCGCCAGGCTGATCGAGCGCAAAATGAAGAGCAGCCAGCGCTTCCCGCGATCGAGTTGGGGCTGGGTGCGCCAATAAAAATATCCCGATATCAGCAGGGAAATCAGGATGATGAAAGCGTATTTCAGAGCGGGGTCCTTATACTGAAATAGGTGGCAACCCCTGCCCCCTTGGAATTGTAGTAGGGATACAAGCTTTTGATGGATTGGATCCCCAGGCCCAGTTCAACGTGGCCCAGATTGAAGCCTATCCCACAGGAGGTCCTCCAGGGATAGGAAGCGTTGCCTGAACCGAAACCCAGCATCAATGAAAGGAAGGTAAAGGGCCGAACTTCCGCCCCAAGCGCGAATCTGTCCTGCTCAGTGGTTTCGGAAGAGTTGCCGTAGCCCTTGATGTAATCCGCGGTCAGGGCAAGCTGCTTGATCTCGTATTTGGCGGCCAGGCGCATCTCCAGAGGGATCTTGGTGACGTAGGGGTCCGTATCTGCTTCCTCGAATTGGGTGTCCACCAGCCCTTCCGTTCCGTCCAACAAATCCAGCGCATAGAGGCTGTCCGCTTGGAGGTGGAAACTGTATTCCTTGCGCAAATACTCCCAATTGAGGAAACCGAGGATGTTATCCAGGGTGGCGCCGACCTGCAGGTTTTTCACCGGCTCGGTGTAAAGCCCAACCAGGCCTTTGGCGCCCCAGCCTCCTGCCCCAGCCCTCTGCAAAAGGTCCTGCCTGATGTTCAGGCCGTTCAGGTCGGTGGTTAGGAGTCCCGCAAATTCCTCGGTGCTGGTATTCCCGATCCCGCCCAGAGCGCTCACCGCCAGCCCCATCCTGATGTCTGGCAACGTATGGGGCAAAGGAAGGCGGATATTGCCCCATCCCAGGGTGAGATCCAAATAGCCCAGCGCCTCCAGATAAGTGTCTTCCCTGGAAAAATCAAAGGTCTGGCTGCCGTCGCCATTGCCGTGGAGCAACAACCCCAGGTATTCTTCATCGATTGCGGACTTGGCGGTGAGTTTCACCGTGCTACTGATGGCCACGTTTTTCACGGTGAAACCAAACAGCGGCAACTGGCTGCCGAGGTTCAAGGACAGTCTTCCGTCCATGGAGTCCATGATCCTTTGCTTGTCGGCAGCATCGAGGTATTCCAGCCCCATCACATAATTATAGAGATCCAGATCGAAGGCGTTATTGCCGGCCACCACACCCAGATTCAGCCCAGGCAACCACACTTGGGAGCGGTTTTTGTTGATCAGGGCCGGATTCCAGTAGTTGGCTTCGCTGCCTACCGCCCGCAGCATGTAGCTATCTGAGAAGATCAGCGATTTGGGCGTGAAGCTGTTGGCGGAAAGCAAGGCGCAGCATATCAGCAACGCGAAGATGGCTATTGTCTTTTTCACAGCAGGTCCTCCGAAACGTGGAGTTTCGCGGTCAGCATTCCCCGGATCTGGATAAAATCCGCAGGCGAGGCGTGAATGATCACGGGGCCGTTGCTGGGCAAAAAGTTAACCGAAACCAGGACATAAACGCTGGGCTGGGTGAACAACTCCAGTTCCTCCCGGTTGAGCGCCAGGCTGATGATCTGCTCTCCGAATTCATCGACCGCAGGCCCCTCGTATTCGGACGAGTGGACCGTAACTTGTTTGGAAAAACTGAAGGTGGCCGGATCGGAGGGATCGATCTCCTCCGAGGGCCCCAAATAGAGCGTCAGGCCAGCTCCCACGGGGATGTGGTTGGTGACCCCGAGAGTGAGAGCGGCAGCCAGCACTCTGTCCCTGATCTGTGCTTGGGTAGCGGCCTCGATCTCGATCAGCTTTGGTTTGCTCATCGTATACTCGTAACCATTGATAACGAAGTGGCAGGGCAGGTCAACCTGATACACGCAACGCAATCTGTCGGATTCCCTCACAAAACCAGGAGCTTCATTGTGCCAGCCGTTGATGAGCAGATATCCGTCCACCAGTTCCACCTGGTCCGGCATGATCTGCAGCAGATCGCTGATTCCCTCAGTGAAGATCAAATCGGTGACAACTGGACCTGACAACTCCGCCGGATCAACCCAAAAGGGCTGGCCATTATCGTCCAGCACCTGCACCCAGCGTTCCTGGCCGGTTCTGGTGTTCACGGCGTGGAGCATGCCGTGGAAGGTGGCGCCGAAACCGATCTCGTTGGTGAGCTGCAGTCTCACCCTGGCTTCCTGCAGGGTCAGCGCGTCGCCCAAGTCCTCGGGATACACAAATTCGACCGAGGTGAAGGTGCCGCCGATGGAGCGAACATATTCGTAAAGGTAGCCCTGGAAATAGTCACAACCGATCTGGGTATTCACGCTCAGGCCTGCCGTGCCCAGCGGGGTTCCGTCCGGCTGATTGCTCTGCACGATCAGCCGCACCCGCAGTTCATCCAGCACCTCGCTCGAGTTTTCCACTCCCGCACTGTAACCGCTGAGGTTGAGGCTCTGCCAGTTGGGATCGTTGTTGCTGGATATGGTCAGCGGCGTTCCCCCGGCGGTGGTTATCTCCGGCAGGATCAGGGTCACGCTTGAGTTTTGCGGATCGGCCAGGCCCAGCTTGAAGGACAGGCTCCCCTGTTCGATGCGCCCATAAACCAGATGTACCCTACCGGTGGGATCGAACAGCGGAACGGTGGTCTCGATGTCGATCCCGGAAAGCAGAGGCAGATCATCCAGCAGGACCTCCGGGATGAAATTCACCTCGCCAAAATCCGGTGTGGAGGCATGGCCGGTGGCGGTGATGGTGAGAACCTCGTTGTCACCGATGACCACATTCACGCTGTCCACCAGCTCCGAAACCAGGAAGCGTTCGTTCAGCAGCGGCACTGTCAGGTCCACATCCCATTGGGGAAGTTGCGGTTTGCTGATATCGCAGGCACCCAGCAGCAACATCAGGCCCAGCAAGGCATAGAGGATATTTCTCATGGTTTTCACGTCCTTATGGCCGCGCGCGCGGACAGCGGCAATTCATCTTGATGAAACTCATTCAGCGGGCGGGAAATATGTCAAGGGATTTCCTTGCCCAGGCTTGAAGCTCAGGCTGTCTTGATCAGGAATGGAGCTCAAACCAATCCTGCACCCTGGCCAGAGC
>JAGOIS010000089.1 GCA_017995495.1 Candidatus Cloacimonadota bacterium | reverse complement strand
GGGTAGGTTCCGCCAACTGGGTTAAAAGTAGGCGTGGCCACGGTTCCGGTGATGACATAGGTGGCGGTGGCGGTGGCGCTGGGGGTCCAGCCGGTTTTGAATCCTTTGGCTTTGATGGTCATGTTGGTGGCCACATTGATGGGGGCGGAGTAGGTGGTGGATGCTTCCGTAGGCTCGGTTCCGTTCGTGGTGTAGCGGATCACGGCGCCGGAGGTGGAGCAGGAAAGGGTCACAATCTGCGGGGCAGGGTAGGTTCCACCCACTGGACTAAAGGTAGGCGTGGCCACCACTTGAGTGGAGCCTGAAACCAGAACATCGTCCACGAAGAAGATAAAGGCATCGTTGGATACGCATTGGATGCCCACATATACGTTTCCGCTGTATGCAGACAGGTTGTAGCTGTATTCAGTCCAGGTCACCGGAGCCTCAATGTAACCGGCACCACTGATGATGGTGAAGTTGGCAGGAGCCGTGCCTGTGGTGGAAACACCAACTCTGAACCTCTCCAGGCCGTAGGTGGAATTGAAGGATTTCGCCCAGAAGCTGATCTGGCCGGGATTGTTCATCACCGGCGTGATCAACCAGTCATTGTTGGGTGGATTCAGGCTGGCAAAACAAGCTGCTGACTTGATCCCGCCATGCGGCACAAAGCTGGTGACCGGAGGAACAGTCGCTGAGGGCACGAAGATCATGTAGGCTTGGGCAGAGCCTCCATTTGGCCAGGAAAATCCGTTGATGATGAAGGTTTCGCCCAGATCCACATCCACCGTGGTCCAGGGAGCAAAGCTGGTGGCAAAATTGGGGAAATTCTCAAAGCCCTCTCCGGCTACCTCGGTGCCCACGGTCACCGGGATCGTGGCGCTCTCGTTGTTGCCAGCATTGGCATCCGCGGCCAGTTCCACCCGGCCGTAAAGATAGAAGGTTCCGCTGGTGGTGGGAGTCCAGGTTAGAGGAAAGGAGAGGGTCGCGCCAGGATTGATGGCTGTTCCGGTCACTGAAGCCAGGGTGACGCCCGTGGTCCGCATCAGTTTTACCGTGTAGGAGGTCTGGGCGTTGGTGCCCACGTTGCTGACGCTCACAAGGAAGGTGCTGGGCACATTCACCAAGATGGAGGAATTTCCGCTCACCCCTATTGCCGCCAGATCATTGGGGACCTGGCTTACCGGATAGGTGTTCAGGATCGCCGTCTGGCTCTGGGAAAAGTTTTCACCTCCAGGGTTCAGATTGTTCAGGTAATAGTAATCGTTGTACGCGCCGCTCCAACCCCAATTGAAATGGAAATAGTTGGTTCCCTGGTATCCATCCAGCACAAAGGCGTGCCCGCCAGTGCCTTGTCCGCCGTACAGGATCGGCCGGCCCAGATCGAGGTCCGCGCGCAGCATGGAGGCCCAGGTGGTGGCTGAATAGTCTTCCGCCCATTCCACCGCGGCGGCAGGGTTGAATCTAAAGTAATTCACCAGGGCGTCACGAGCGTCATAGATATTGGCCCCGCTGCCATCGGGAGCATAATCCATCTCCACTGCCACTCCGCAATGATAGAGCAGGGTGGCAATGGGGGTGTTTACCGACGTGATGTAATTTGGCATGCCCGCCCAGTTGTAGGTGGTGGCTCCGAAATCGGCTGTTTGCAGGCCATAACCTATCGCGGTATAAGAATGCGAGCCATTGCCGTTGATAGGATGGTTCCACTTTTTCATCACCTGTCCCATGGCGGTGGCAACACATCCGGCGTAGACATGGCCTCCAGGGCCAGCGGCGTCGAAGGGGCACAGGGAGTTGTAGGGCCAGCCTTGGTCCCAGGTGGTGGCGCAGAGCGGGGTGACATCCCGCGTGGGGTGATAGGCGCTGAAATCACCGCGCCGGATCTGGGCCCAGGCGGGATCGATCTCCCACTGGGGGTGGTCCCTGATCTCCTGAATGCACCTGGAATAGTTGTCCAGAAACCATTTCACGTCATCCGGAGGTGTTCCCTCCGGAAATGGGTTTTCAAATGAATAACCCAGGATGGGTTGCGATTGTTCCTCGGCAGCGATCAAAACGAAACCCCGTGGCTGAAACCGGACTATGTAAAACGCCGGCTGTTCTGATCCCCCGGAAGACAGGTATCCTTCGACTTCGGATCGCCCGGCAGCGGCATTACCCCTGCCCACAAAAAACTCCCTGGCCAGTTGTTCCGCTTCCTGCGGCAGCACAAAGCCCGCAAAGGCGAAAGAAAGTGAGATCAGGAATATCAAAAAGGTTACCACATGTTTCATTCTTAACTCCTTAAACATTGCCGAGTCCCCAATCCCGGGGTGAACCCCAACTCTGTTGTTATGCAAATTGCTTGCGGACGTCTTTGGTCCTCGATATTCCGCTCTGTCTGAGTGTACACCCAATCGCATTATTTTTTATCTTTACGATCCGCGTCAAGTTATTTTTCACTCTCGGACACCTGGTCGTGCCAAAGCCAGGTGGGGCGATACCTCCAGCCGTTTTATCCTCATAGCTCTCGTGGATTTGAAAGGTAAAGAGCTTATGCGCGTCTTTTGGCTTGTGTTCATGTTTGTTGACAAAACCTAATGCCCGCTTTCTTCCAGAGCAGGCTGGAATCCCGTTCTTTCTAGTGCATTGATAGCGTGAAAATTTCTGTCCGTTGTTTTGGACAGCTCCGGCGATCAATACGGTATAAATACGGAATCAATACGGATGAAATCCGTATTGATTCCGTATTTATACCGTATTGATCGCCGGAGCCGTGTCGGGAATTGATCACTTCGCCACGGGGGGACAAAGCCAGTCCACACAAACTCTGGCGGCCGCTCAAATCCACATGGGAGCAGGGAATGGGATTTCAGCTTGACAATATTATGGCGGGGAGGAATCTTGAGATAATCTACAACCAAGAGGATGATGATGTTGAAACTCAAACCGAGAACTGGAGTTGCTCCAGCCCTGCTTTGCCTGTTGGCGCTTCTGCTGCTTGTTCCAAGCTTTGCCTGGGCCGGCGGCAAAACCGAGCTGATGTCTGCCGCGGCTGTTGAAGAAAACAGGGGTTTTGCCCTGCAGGAGCCTCAGGATTGGGTTGATCCGCAAACCCCGGAGATTGAACCCGGGATGGAAAGCGACACGATCACAACAGGCTGGCAGCAGATCCCGCCCTGGTTACAGATCATCCTCTCGGTCGGCATTGCCCTGCTGATCTATTACATCATATTGGCGATCATCCGCAGCAGGCAAAAAAAAGAAGAAGTGATCGTCACCTATAAAACCGGGACAGCGGACTCAGGCCAACCGATGGAGCAATCGCCAGGCCCGGTGGCAAGCCCGCAACAGCCTCAGGCGCCCCCGGAATACCGCTTTCCACAACCAGACAGGCCTGAGGGTCAAAGCAGGACTCCCTCTTCCAGAAAAAAATCATCCTGGGGTCTCATAGTGGCGATCATTGTTATCATCAACGTGATCCGCCAGTGCATCCAGAGCAATTGACGCCAGGCCCGCGCAAGCGACATCTGGTTATCCGGGCTTGATCCGTTCTCCCAGCCTCCAGCCATCCGCCGCGCTGCTGATGATCCCTCCCGCGTAACCGCTTCCCTCGCCGATCGGATAGAGGTTTTCCAGCCCCAGGCAATTCATCCGCTCCCGGTGTCTCAGCATCCTGATGGGAGACGAGGTGCGGGTTTCCGGCGAGATCAACACCGCGTCGCGGGAGAATCCGGGCAAGACCTGATCGAACCTGACGAGGGCTGAACCCAGGCGGGAACTGATCTGGGGAGGGAACAGCCGGGCGAGGTCAGCAGGATAAACTCCGGGCAGGTAGGACACAGCGGCAGTTGCTGCCTCGGGCTGGCCTTTGAGGAAGGCTTGCGCGGACTGGGCGGGCGCCAGGAAACCAGCCCGGAAAGACAAGCTTTCCAAGTGGCGCTGCAATTCCACCCCAGACCACAGGCCCTCGCCGTAATCCACAGAATCCACCGGAGTGACGACCGCGCTGTTGGCATACCGGTTCGCCCTGGCGGAAAAACTCATGCCGTTGGTAACCACACCACCCTGTTCCGAAGAGGCCGCGATCACCTGCCCGCCCGGGCACATGCAGAAGGTGTAGGCTGTTTTGGCGGTGAGCCGGTAACTGGCAGGTCCCAGAAAATCCGCCCAGGGGCCGTCTCCGTAGATCATGGTGTTCACCCGGGCTTGATCCTGCTCTATCCGAAAACCCAGGGCGAAAGGTTTCGGTTCCAGTTCCATGCCCCGCTGCTGCAAGATGGGCCAGGTCTTGCGGGCCGCGTTGCCCAGGGCCAGGACGATTATTCCAGGCGAGTGCCACTCAGCGTTGATCCTGACCCGGGAGACCTTTCCCGATCTTGGTTCCAGGTCCTCAAGCTGATGGCGGTAAAAGAAACGGCAGCCATGTTCAAACAGGTGGTTTCTGAGCTTCAATACCAAAGCCCGGATACCCTCAGTTCCCAGGTGGGGAAGGGCTTCCCAGGCGATCTCGGGAGGCGCGCCAAAACGCAGCATCTGATCGAAAACCTGTTGGATCGAGGGATCACTGCCCCGGGAGGTGAGTTTTCCATCCGACCAAGCCCCGGCACCACCTTCGCCGAACTGGACGTTGGAATCCTCGTCCAGAGAGCCTTTGCGCCAGAGTGCCTCCACTTTTTCTGCTCTTGCCTCCAACGCGTCCCCCCGGTCGAACAGCCAGGGCTGGAGGCCATTTTCAACCATCGCCAGAGCACAGAACAGACCGGCGGGACCCATGCCAATGATGTAGGGATGGGAGTCGGGGGATGTAATGGCCTCGGCAAGAGGTTTTGGCTGGGGTTCGAAGAGAGTCAGGTCCTTGTGGTTGGGGATGGTGCCGGTGAAGCCAAGCAGGAGGGTGAAATCAAAGACTGGGTGGCCGCGGCGGCGAGTATCCAAGGCTTTGCGGACTATCCTGTCGATCCTGAACGCGGAGACGGGCAGGCCCAGTTTGGCGGCTGTTTCCTCTTCCAACGAGAATTCCGGCCGGGCCGTGAAGCGAAGGTTGCGCAAGGTGAATATTTTCATCAGGTCCCCAAATAAAAAAAGCGCTTGGAGCAAGCGCTGAAAGTTACTGGTGGCGAGACCCAGAATTGAACTGGGGACACAAGGCTTTTCAGGCCTCTGCTCTACCGGCTGAGCTATCTCGCCACAAGTGATGGCATGAACTTTGGAAGCCGGGAATTTGTCAAGACAATTATCCGAAGGACTTACTCAAACCCTGGTTATCACTGTCTTTGGGGATTTGCGAAGCCGAAGGGCGGTTTTCAAACTGGTTGGCGGTCCAGCAAAACGCCATCAGCGTGCTGTCGGGCTGCTTTTCCCCGAAACAAATCACCCGGGTTTGCGGATACATCAGCGTAAGCCCGGAGATAATGGTCTGAAAGGCAGGTGGCAAGGCCATCCGCGACGCTTTCACAGACTCCGCGGAGGCTGATGCCTTGTTGCAGAAGCCTTTCAGTGTAGATCCGCTTTTTGTGGTCGCTCAGCGCGTTGAGCAGGGTCACGCGGTGGTTCTTTTCCGCTTTGGGCACCTGGTCTGGCAGGGTGTCTGCCGGAGTGCCCCAGCGTCGGGAAAAGGAGAAGGCGTGAAGGTAGGTGACGTGGAGGTCCGAGATCAGGTCCAGCGTGGCTTGAAACTCGGATGCCGTCTCGGCAGGGAATCCGGCGATAACGTCGAGGCCGATGGCGGCTTCGGGCAGGGTGGAAAGGATGTTATCCACCAGAGAGCGGAACGCGGAGCAGGTGCAGCTGCGTCCCATACGCTGCAAAACACTGTCGCAGCCGGACTGGAGGGCCAGGTGGAAATGGGGGCAGAGTTTTGAGCATCGGCTGATCCGAGCCAGCAGATCCTCTGAAAAGAGCATGGGCTCCAGCGAGCTCAGGCGGATGAGTTCCAGCCCGTGGATTTCCTGCATGGCCTCCACAAGCTCTGCCAATCCGCGTTCACCATCCTTATAGAGGCCAAGGTTCACGCCTCCGAGGACGATCTCCTTGTAGCCGTTGGCAACAAACAGCCTGGCTTGCTCCAAAACATCCGTGAATCTGGCGGAACGGCTGTTGCCGCGGCCGTAAGGAACCGCACAGTAGGCGCAGCGGTAATTGCAGCCATCCTGCACTTTTTGGAAGGCGCGGCTGTGTTCCACCATCCTGGCTACGGAGCGGTAAACGAAATCCGGGGTGGCCATGATATCCTGAAAGCTGTACTCCGTCTGGTTTATGATGTCGGCGATGGCGGTCTTGCCCTGGTTGTCCACAATGAGGTCGACCGGGCCCAAAGCCCTGATCTCATCAGGGTTGCGCT
>JAGOIS010000088.1 GCA_017995495.1 Candidatus Cloacimonadota bacterium | reverse complement strand
ATCTGGACTCCGAACAGCTGCTCTGGTTCGAGGACTGGATGCTGGACTATGGCGGCGCCGTCCTCTTTGTATCCCACGACCGGGTTTTCATCGACCACACCGCCACCAAAATAGCCGAACTGGAGGCTGGCAGAGTGGAGGTGCGTGCCGGAAACTACCACAGCTTCGTCCGCGACAAACAACAACTGAGTGACCATCAGCTGGTGCAATACCGGGAGCGCCAGCGCCTGCTGCGCCAACTGCGGGAGGCCGTCCAAAAAAGGCGCGCCTGGGCCTCCTCCTTTCAGAAGGAGACCCGCTCCGAAGGCGGGGGACATGTCTTCGAATTGGTCACCAACCCCGCCCGGACCCAGATGCAGCAGGCCCGGAACATCGAAAACAGGATCAAGATGCTCAATGACCGCTATCCGGTGGAAAAGCCCCATCAGGAAAAGCTCCGCCATCTTGCCTTCGATCAGGTGCAGGTGGCCGACAAAGAGCTGATCAGCATCATGGGAATGAGCTTCCGCTATGAAGGCAGCTGGATCTTCCACGATTTCTATTTCCACCTCAGCGGCGCGGACAAACTCTGGCTCTCCGGCCCCAACGGTAGCGGCAAAACCACCCTTTTGCGCCTCTTGGAGGGGTCGTTAACCCCCTGCGAAGGAACCATTTCCCGTGCCGGACGCCTGCGCTTGGGATACTATCAACAGGACCTCAGCCTGCTCGATCCTCAAGAGGTGGCGCTGGATTACCTGAAAGCCAGTGGCAAAACGGAAAGCCAGGTCCGCACACTCATGGGCTGCATCGGCCTGAAGACCGACCTTGCCTCATCCCGGATCGGCAGTCTTTCCTGGGGCGAAAAAGCCAAACTGCAACTGATGCAACTGCTACTGGGCGACTACAATGTTCTGCTGCTGGATGAACCCACCAATCACCTGGACATCCGCAGCCGCGAAATGCTGGAGGAGGCCCTGGATGGCTTTGGCGGGGCCCTGGTCTTCGTCTCCCACGACCGCGCCTTCATCAGCAGGCTGGCCAGCCGGCAGGTGGAGTTGTCCGCCGGCCCGGCCTGAGCGGGCTATCCCTTTGCGTGACAGGAGTGATTCTTCGAAAAAAAAGGAAGAAGAATGGAACGCGGATCACAAAGATTTCTCAAATAACAAGAATGGGCCGAGGATCACTCGGATAAAGGGACCTCACACTGATCTCACGGATCTCACAGATTATAAGGACATGATCCGTAAAATCCCCTCCGCGTATCTACATATCCCGGCCTCTGGGCCCAGCCCTGAAGAGGTTTCCAGCTCCGGCCAGGAATTAACACTTGACATATCCGCGCCGCCGATCTGTATAGATGGATCACAACTCCAAGGAGTAAGTATGAGTGGCTGTTTAGCCTGCTGCGGCCTCTACTGCGGTGCCTGCGGATCACTGGTGGCCTGGGAAAAATCCCAGGGAGTGGCGTCGGCCCAACCGATCCCCCTCGAACCCGGGGAAACGGGCTGCCCCGGATGCGATACCCCCACGATGGCGGAGTGCGAATTCATAGTCTGCGCCAAAGCCCATGAAACGGATTGCTGCGCCTTCTGCGCGGAGTTCCCCTGCCAACTGATCATCGATTTCAACAACTCCGAAGCGCCCCATCACCACGATGTTCTGGAAAATCTGCGCCGCGCCCGGGCCATCGGTAAGGCCGCCTGGCTGTTGGAACAGCAGGCGTTTTGGCGCTGCCCCTCCTGCGGCGGCCGGATCCATTGGTACCAGGGCAAGTGCGGAATTTGCGGCGCGGAGTGGGAACCCGTGTATAAAGAATGAAGCCCTGTCATCAGCCGGGAGGTTGGATGATATTGATTCTGGATGGTATTGGGGCTGCCAAATAGCATGGACCGCAGATCACGCGGATGAACATGATTCCCGCGGATCACTTGGATAAAAGAACCTCACACAGATCTCACGGATCTCACAGATTATAAAGACATGATCCGTAAAATCCGTTGAATCCGTATCATCCGTAGGGAAAAAGAACGCCCGGCTTCTGCTGTAGCCCTGCGGCGTTCGACCTTTCCACCTTTTCACCCTTTCACCTTTTCACCCTTCCTCCCCAAAACCCATTTTCCCCTTGACACAATACCCCCCTCCCAAAAACTGTATTTTCAATCTAGAAAAAAAGGTGGTGATTTGTTTGCCAACAGTAGTTTCCAAAGAGAATGAGTCCTTCGATTACCTGTTGAAAAGGTTCAAGAAGAAATGCGAGAAAGCCGCGATCCTCTCCGAGATCAAAAAGCGCCAGGCCTTCGAGAAGCCCAGCGTTCGCAAAAAACGCGAAGACAACGCCTCGAAGCGCAAGATGCTCAAGATCCAGCGCAGAATGCAGCGCTATATGAGGTAGCCCCGGAATTCCCGCATCTTTTTTCCACTGAACCGTTTGCAACAGGGATACGTCCCTGTTTGCTTTTTTATTAGCTGAAACAAGGAGAATATCATGGGTTTCATTGACTGGCTTATTTTGGCGGTATTGATCCTGTCGGCCTTCAACGGCTTCCGCAAGGGGCTGGTGGCCACGCTGGTGCGCATCGGCGGGGCCATTGGCGTGTTTTTGCTCTGGGGCCAGCTTTTCCCGCTTGTGAAGAATGCCCTGATCCTGAACCTCAAGCTGGGCCTGATGCCGGCCACCATCCTGGCGATCATCCTGATCGTGTTGGTCACCGCGGTGCTGCTGGCCCTCATCGAACGCCTCTTCCACTCGGTGCTCAAGGGCACCCATCTTTCAGGCCTGAACAAGTTTCTGGGCCTGATCTTCGGCCTGCTCAACGGCCTGGTGACAGTGATCATCCTGATGGTGTTGCTGGATTATGCCCCCAAGCTTTCCACCCCGCTCAAGGATGGCGCCAAACACCCCGTTTACTCCGCAGTGGACGTCTTCAAGGAAGATGTTTTCACGATGCTCAAATTCGACGAACGCGACCGCTTCCTCCAGCTCAAGGAAAGGATCAAAAAGGACGAAGACAAGTCCCCCGGCTCCGAATGAACGCCCCTGAGCTCTACGCGGACCTCGAATACGCCCGCCTCCAGGAACAGGTCGCCTCGCGTTGTCACAGCCAGCTGGGGCGGGATCTGGCCGCCGGACTCTCCCCCCTGGCGGATCAGAAGGCGATCGAGGCCTCGCTGCGCCTGGTATCTGAGCTTCAGGAATGCCTGGACCACGGTCTGGACAAGGATCTCAGCGAACTCTCCGACCTCCGCCCCCTCTTCAGCGAACCCCGTTATTCCCTCTTCGCCCACGAGGAATTCCAGCTCGTCTGGCTCAACGCCCGCCTGGCCACCGGGCTCGCCGCCTCCGCCCCCGCTGTGGAGGGTTTTCCCGCCCTGCGCCGGCTTTGGCTCAAAGTGACCTCCCTGGCCTGGATCTGTGAGCGTTTTGACCAAATCTTCGATCCCGAGGGGGAGGTGCTGGATTCCGCCTCGCCGGAGCTGGCCCGCATCCGCAAACGCGTGGCCTCCCTCCAGCGCTCGATCCAGAAGACCATGCAGGGTATGCTGGGCGACCCCCGCCTCGAGGGCTACCTCCAGGACAAATTCATCACCCGCCGCGACGACCGCTATGTGCTCCCCGTCCGCGAAAGCGCCGCCCCCTACGTGCCCGGGATCGTCCAAAGCCAGAGCGGAAGCGGATCCACCCTCTTCATCGAGCCCCAGGCCGTGGTGCCGCTCAACAACGAGCTCCAGATCCTCCGCCAGGAGGAAAAGCGCGAGATCTTCCGCATCTTCACCGAATTCACCGCCCGGATCAAGGAACAGCAACAGCCCATTTTGGCCAATCAGGAGGCGCTCGCCCAGCTGGATTTCCGCTATGCCTGCGCCAGATTGTGCGGCTTCCTCGGCGCCCGGGTCCCCCGGATCGTGCCCCGGCCGATCCTGAAGCTGGTCTCCGCCCGCCATCCCCTGCTCATCCTGCGTTTGGGCCGTCCCGCCCAAGTGGTGCCCTTCGACCTCGCCCTCGGCGTGAACGAACGTATCATCTTGCTCAGCGGGCCCAACACCGGCGGCAAGACCGTGCTGATGAAGGCGGCCGGCCTGCTCACCCTGATGGCCCTCTCCGGCCTTCCCATCCCAGCGGACGAGGACAGCGAGATCGGCCTCTTCGCCCGGGTTTTTGCCGACATCGGCGACGACCAGAGCATCGAAAACGCCCTCTCCACCTTCAGTTCCCACGTGGGTAAAATCGGCCGGATGCTCGCCGCCGCGGATGAGGACAGCCTGGTGCTCATCGACGAGATCGGCGCCGCCACCGACCCCCAGCAGGGCTCAGCCCTCGCCCAGGCCATCCTGGAAAGCTTCACCGACCTCGGCTGCAAGGCTGTCGTCACCACCCACTACACCGCCCTAAAGATCTTCGCCGAGAGCCATCCCGCCTGCCTAAACGCCTCCATGCAGTTCGACCTTAAGAGCCTCACCCCCACCTTCCGCTTTGCCACCGGCATCCCCGGCGACAGCTTCGCCATCGAGGTGGCGGCCTCTTTGGGCCTCACCCCCGGGCTCATCGACCGCGCCAAGGCCCTCAGTGGATCCCAAAACCTCGAATTCACCGAGCTCCTCAAGAAGATGCAGGCCGAAAAGAAAGCCCTCGGCCGCGCCTCCTACGAATATCAGCTCAAAACCCGCAACCTGGAGGCCAAGCTGCGGGAGCTGGAAGGCCGCGAAGGCAGCCTGGAGGCCGAGCTCAAACAGCGCAAGCAGAAATTCATCAAAGAGCTCCAGAGCGAACTGATCGCCCAGCAAAAGCTTTACCAGCAGGAACAGGACAGCCTTCGCAAGCTGGAGCGCGAGGAACGCAAGACGCTTTCTGAAAAGAAATTACACGAGATCTCCGGCAAGCTGCAGAACATCCGCGAGGAACTCACCGCGGCCGGGACCGGCGGACAGCCCAAGGCCAGCGATCCCAGGCCCGGAGACCGCGTCTGGTTGCCCAGTTTTGAAACCGAGGCCATCCTCCTGGAGATCCGCGACGGCAGCGCCAGCGTGGACATGAACGGCATCAGCTTCCGCGTGCCGGCCGATTCCCTTTTCGAGGCGCCCTCCCGGCCCAGAGATAAGGACGCCCAGCCTCCGGCCATGACCCATGCCACGCCCCAGGCCCGTTACGAACTCAAGCTGCTCGGCCTCACCTTCGACGAGGCCAGGCCCCTGATCGACGAATTTTTGGACAACGCCACCCTCGCCGGGCTCCACACCCTGCGGATCGTTCACGGCAAAGGCACCGGCGCCCTGCGCGTCAAGGTGCGCGAATATCTGCAGCGCAAAAAAATGGTGATCTCGCTGGAAACGCCCCTCCCTGCCGAGGGCGGCAGCGGAGTCACCCTGGTGAAGATATAGATGGATAACAGCCTCATCGAACAGGTCCGCCGGGCCAACGACATCGTGGACGTGATCCAGGGCTACCTGCCCCTGAAGCACGTGGGCGCGAACTGGCGCGGGATCTGCCCCTTCCATCAGGACACCAACCCCTCCCTCAACGTGAGCCAGCCCAAGCAGATCTTCAAATGTTTTGCCTGCGGCAAGGCCGGAAACGTCTTCACCTTCGTCCAGGAATACGAGAAGCTCACCTTCTTCGAGGCCCTCAAAAAGCTCGCCGCCCGCGCCGGCATCGTCCTTCCGGATTCCGACCGCGCCACGCCCGTCTCCACCAAGCGCGACCAGCTCCTCCAGCTCTACACCCAGGCGAGGGATTTCTACGCCGAAAACCTCTTCCGCCACGGCCAGAAGGTGCTCGATTACCTGAACAACCGCTCCTTCAGCCCCGCCACCGCCAAAGCCCTCGAACTCGGCTATGCCCTGCCCAGCGAAAAAGCCCTGCTCAACCACCTCCTCAAGGAAGGCCATCCCGTCGCCCTGCTCAAGGATTCCGGGCTCTTCGGCAACTATTCCGGGAACCTGGTGGATTTCTTCCGCGGACGCCTGATGTTTCCCATCCACAACAACATCGGCGAGGTGATCGCCTTCGGCGGGCGCGTGCTGGAGGAGGGTGCCCCCGGCGGGAAATATGTGAACTCCGCCGGAACTGAGCTCTACACCAAGGGCCACGAGCTCTACGGCCTCTTCAAGACCAAATACGAGATCTCCAAGGCCGGGAGTGCCATCATCTGCGAGGGCTATTTCGACTTTTTGCGCCTCTACGAGGCCGGCTTCGCCAACTCCGTGGCTTCCCTGGGCACCGCGCTCACCGAGGACCAGATCTATCTGCTCTCCCGCTACGCCTCCAGGGTTTACATGCTCTACGACGGTGACGCCGCCGGGATCAAAAGCGCCGTCCGCGCCGCCCTGCTCTGCCTCTCCAAGGGCCTCGAGCCCCACATCGTCGAGCTGCCCAAAG
>JAGOIS010000087.1 GCA_017995495.1 Candidatus Cloacimonadota bacterium | reverse complement strand
GCGGCGGAGGATTTCAGCCGTTCCTGGCGCCGCTGGGCCGGAAGCGATGAAAGCCTGCGCAGGGGAGAATCCTTTGTCGGGGCCATCCTCAGCCTGCGCTGGCCTGGCTCCCTTTACGAACTCACGCCGGTGGAACTGCGTCTGGACAAGGTGAGGGAAGCCGGAGCCCTGGCCTTGAAAGAACTGGCCAGGCAAAAACCACTGCTGATCCACATCGACGACCTGCAGTGGATGGACCCCCCTTCCCTGGAATTCTTCCGGGGACTGGGCGGAGCAGAAAAAGGCGGAATCTGCATCCTGGCCACTTCCCGCCAGCTGGAGGGTGGCTCCGTTCCCGCCCTGGAGCCGCAGAATTTCAGCCTGCACCGCCTGGATCTGGGCCCTCTGAACAGTCATGAGGCCGCCGATCTGCACAAAGCGCTGCTGGGAGTGGACGCTCTGCCTCCAGCCACGCTCAAGATCCTGAAGACAAAACTGGAAGGCAATCTCTTTTCCATCGAACAGGGGGTGGCTTTCTGCCTTGAAAAGGGATTCCTCAATGCCCGGGGCGAGTACAATCTGCCTGAAGATTGGGAGGAATTTGGCGTGCAGGACGCGCTGCTCCAGCGCATCGGCAGTCTCAGCGCCAAAACCCGACAGAGCATATACAGTGCCAGCGTTCTGGGCATGCGTTTCAACATCAATGTGCTTTCACAGATGCTCAACACCAACGCCAGCCGGGCGCTGGCCCATGGTTCCCAAAACCGCATCTGGAATGATCTGGGAGAGTTTTTCTACATCTTTTCCCACGTCCTCATCCAGGAGGCGGTCTATGCCCGCATCCTCGGCGACGAATTGCGAAAACTGCATCTCAGCGCCGCCCAGGCCTTGGAAAAGGTCCATGCCCTGGAACTGAGAGAACACGCGGAAGAGATCGCCCCACACTATGAAAAGGCGAGCTTGCCGGGACCAGCGGCATACCACTATGATCAGGCCGCCGACCACCATTGGGACAAGGCTTTCTTCGACCGGGCCGAGGCCAATATGCTCAAGGCGGTCGAACTCAGCGCTCAGGCCGGCGGCAACGACAGCCGACAATATGGCGAATGTGTTTTTCATCTGGCCCTGCTTTACCACTTCCTGCTGCGCCACCAGGAAGCCGAACCTCTTTATAATGAGGCTATGAGGATCGCCCGGCTGGTGCATGGCCCGCGTTCAGCGGAGCTCAGCCCCTATCTGAACAACCTCGGCCGCTTCTACAAAGACACCGGACGCTTTGCCCAAAGCGAAAAACTGCTCAAGCGCTCCCTGGCAATTGAGCGTAAAAAGCATCCAACCAGTTCCAATGTTGCCGACCGGATCAACAACCTGGCCCACCTCTACTCCCTCCAAAAGCAGTTCGACAAGGCCGAAACCTGGTTTCTGGAGGCGTTGAGGATCATGGAGGAAAACTGCGATCCCCAGCATTTTTTCACCGGAGCGCTGTACTCGAACCTGGGCAACATCTATTTCGAACTTGGCCAGCTGCCCCGGGCGCAAAAATTCCTCAACCGAGCGGTGGAGATCAAAAGCAGGGCCTGGGGCGCGGACCATCCCGTCACCGCGCAATCCATCTACTATCTGGGGAGAGTGTATCACGCCCGGAAACGCTTCAAGCAAGCTGAGTCCATCTATCTGAAGGCCCTGGAAATTGTCAGGGGCCCCTACGGCCAGAACCATCCCCGCACCCTGCAGGTGGTGACCCGTTTGAAAGAACTTTACCAAGACACGGGCGCCCCGGACAAGGCATCATTTTATGCCAACTGGCTGGATCAGGCTGGGGCTGGCGGAACTGGAGATCGATGATCGGCCGCTCCCGGCCAATTTTTTCGGTGGCGGGCAACTGTCTGGGGCAGCGCAACAAGTTATTGCCATGCAGCAGGATAGGTGGCCAGATTCCAGACATTCGAGCGGGCATAATCCGAAAGGCAAAAAAAAAGCTTGACAAGAATCCCCCCTTTACAAAAATCGAAACCACAGACCCTACATAGAATGCCCTCCGAGTCCGTGGGGACGCCGCCCGGCGATCCCCACGGTTTTTTTCTGCCTGAGAAATCTGCGGGGGGGCAGTGACTTTCAGCAAACCGGCCCTGGACGCCGGATCACACCAAGGAGCACCATGATGCGTAAGATAAGATTGATCAAGGATGCCAGACCATCTGTTGATGGCGCCGGAGTTCATCTCCACCGCGCCCTCGGATTTGGGGACGAGCAGCTCTTCGACCCCTTTTTGATGCTGGACGATTTTCGCAACGACGATCCCCGAGACTTCCTGCCAGGTTTTCCCTGGCATCCCCACCGGGGCATCGAAACCATCACCTACATGCTTCTGGGCAGCGCGGAACACTCCGACAGCATGGGCAACAGCGGCGTGATCGGCAAAGGCGACGTGCAGTGGATGACCGCCGGCAGGGGCATCGTGCACCAGGAAATGCCCAAGCCCAATGAGGCCGGCAAAATGTACGGTTTCCAGCTCTGGACCAACCTTCCCGCCGCGCAGAAGATGATGCCGCCCCGCTACCGGGACATCAAGGCAGAGGAAATACCGCTGGTGACCACAGCCTCCGGCGCCGAGGTGAAAGTGATCTGCGGATCATTTGACGGCGTGAGCGGCCCCACCCGCGACATCATCATCGAACCTCAGTATTGGGATGTGTACATTCCGCCCGAAACCGAGCTGGTGCTGCCCGCGCCCCGCGGCGAAACCTGCTTTTTCTACGCTTACGAGGGCGAGGCCAGCAGCGGCGATCAGAGGGTCCACAACCGCCAGACGGCCTTGCTGGATGATGGGGATGGGGTGGCCCTGAAGGCCTCCGCCTCCGGATTCCGCATGCTCTTCCTGCGCGGAAAGCCGCTCAACGAACCAATTTCCTGGCGCGGTTCCATCGTGATGAACACCCGCGAGGAGATCCAGACCGCGTTCCGCGAACTGCAGGAAGGTACTTTCCTGAAATAACCACGGCCCGCCGGAGGATCCGCTCCGCTTGGCGCGGACAGCCACCTCCGGAAGGCCGTGCTGATGGTCCGGTCAGTTATTGGCGCTCAGCCTGCTTGGGGGGCGGACCCTCCCGAACCGCCTTGACTTGATAGAACATTCTGTCCCCCTGGACGTTATCATAGAATACCCGTGAATAGCCATACTCACTGGCCCAATACTCGAACACGCCCATGGGGTCTTGTGAGCGGTAGATATCGAAACGGGTGGGGTTGAGCGGATAGCTCCAGGTCAGTTCATACTCAAAGTCGGATTCGATGTAGTTGATCGCCAGGTCGGTCACCGGCGGCAAGCCCAGCAGCTCGAAAGTTTGGATCGGCCCGTAAACGTTGTTCGTTTCATTCGCTTCCGGCACCTCCCCCTCACCGTCGATCTGCAGCCAGGAGGTCCATTCGCCTATCCAGATGGGATCATAGAGGTAAAATTCGAAGGTGAAATCGAAGGGCAGGCCCGTGCGGGTGGTGTAGTCCCGCACCCAGGTATCTCCAACCAAGTGCAGCGGCGGAGGGGTGTCGCGGTTGAAATACAGATAGATCCAATATGGAATGGAGCAGGGCGTGGTGCTGGCGTTCACCATGGCTACTTTCACGCGGATCCAGTCTCCGGGATAGGCCGTCGCCGTTTCGAAGCTGGCCTTCAACACGCGAAGGTCGTAAGCAGCGGTGGGGGAAGTCCAGATGATCCTTTCGAACTCATCCATATCGTGGTCCTCGCCTGCATAGGTGCCGGTGGCGTTGGCGAAATTGACCACGCCGGCATCGATCGTCTTCGATACATTGCCGATCTGGTTGCCATCAGTGTAAAATGCAGCATTCTGGATCAGCAGGTTGTCGGAATTGTCCAGGGTCAACAGGTGTCCGAACTCGGGGGAATGGGCGAACTGGCAATCAGTGAAGGAGTTGTTCGGATCCACGATCGCGCCTGGCGCAACATAAACCCCATCCAGACCCATGTAGGAAAAGGCCGCGTAATTTGCCGAAATTGTGCCTCCACTGAGCACCCAGAAGTTGTAGTAGCTTTCATCCACAGAGGCGATTATGGCTCGCCCTGCAAGCCCGCCAATGGCCTCCAGCCTGCCTCCGTCCTGCACCGTCAGGGCTCCGTCCGCACTCAACAGTAAACTCGCGTTTTCATCCACCTGCAAGATGCCGTAAACATCCACATCCGCGTAGCACGTGAGGGTTCTGCCGTTGAGGTCCAGGGGGCCGTTTTGCGCCAATACGCTGCTGAGGCAGGTGACATCTGAAGTCAGGGCCACTCCGCCGGTGTTGGATATCATCAAATTTTGGAGCCTTTCTGTGGCGGGGCTTTGGATATATAAATTGGCATAGGAGGTGCCTGCCATTTCCACGGTTCCGCCATACGGGGCGAAAGTATAATTGTAGGTATTTACCTTGAACGAGCCATTAACGCGGATGGTTCCTCCGGTGATATTTTGGGAGAAAAACGAGAATTCATTTCCTCCGATCTGCACTCCCCGGGTAGTGAATTCCAGAAGTCCGGCAGACATTTCCACCAAAGCAGTTGTGCCGTAGCGCGGCCAAATGGAATCGAAACCGCCGCCGATTACGGAGAAGGTGCCGCCAGAGATATGCAGCTCCCCGCCCAGATCTATGATTCCTTCATGGCCATACAGCCTGATCTGCCCGAATTCGCCCTGATACCAAACCCCCTCGATGTAGCCGGCCATGAGGTCGTAAACCTCCAGCGTGCCATGATATACATGGATGGAGCCGCTGACCCAATCGTAGTGGTCGATGCAAATGAATGGGGCCGGATCTACTGTACTGCTCATGTAGACAGTTCCGCTGGATTTGTTGACCGTCACCTGGTGGAAGTTTTCGTTGTTGATGACATATTGGTTGTCGTTGCCGTTGAAGGTCACCGTTCCGGTACCTTCGTCGAAAGCCAGTTCGCTATTCTCGTTATACCAACTACCGCCCAGGTTGATGTTGAAGCTGTTCGCGGCCAGATAGCCAGCCCTCAGGGTCACGTTGTGGGCGACGCTGATGTCCGTCGTCAGATACACACCCAGGCCGGCATTGATCAGCAAATCGTAAAAGTGGCCGGATTCCGTCGACGCGATGTTCGCGTTGGTAGTCTGGTAGATCTCCACCGTGCCTCCCGCAGGCGTGAATTGCGAGGAATAGGTGAAGCCGCCGTTTACTCGGATGGTTCCGCCGGTGATGTTTTCTGTAAAGGAGTAGCCGAATTCCCCCGGAACATAAGGGCCGATATTAATGCCTTGGTTGGCGAAATACAGCACGCCAGCGCTCATTTCCAAGCTGGAGAACGCTGGGCTTGACCACTGGGATTCCGCGCCGCCACCGTAAACTGTGAATACTCCTCCAAATATATGCAGGTCGGCATCCAGATCGATCCCGCCCGATTGGCCATACAGGTTGATCCGGCCGGGATCATACAGGTACCAATTTCCCAGTATGGAGCCCTGTGCGAGATTTTGTACATTGAGAGTACCGGCCAAAACCTTCACATCCCCCCCATAAAGGAGGGTATATGATCCCCATGTAACCGAGACCGCGCTGTTATTGATAACCACTGCTCCCAAATATTTATCCATCACCACGTTGTAAAATTGCTCGCTGCTGATGATCTGCTGATCGGTATCGCCGCAAAAGGTGACCGTCCCGCTGCCTTCCACGAAAGCAGGCAAGCCGGCCTGATTGTTCCAGTTGCCCTTCAAATAGATGTTTTGGGAGAGCGCCCGTAATTCCCCGCTTACGATCGTTATGCTTCCCCCCACCGTCACATCGCTGCTGAGAGAGACATAGTAACCGCTGTCCTTCTGGATGATGAGGTCGTTCAGATAGCATCCTGATCCGCTTTCCACCCAAATGGATGGGCCACCTTCTCCGACCATGTACAGGCTGCCCCGGGTAAGCTGTACGTTGGCACCGCTGTAAATATTTAAGTGCGATGATACTCTGATAATGCTGTTAACTCTGGCATTGGTGCTCAGATTGGCCGCGGAGCCAGCCCTAAAGATCAGGCTTCCGCCCACATCCAAGGTTGGCGATAACCATTCCATCAAATAGGCACTGGTCATAAAAGTGCCATAGTTGTCGTAGTTTTGCCATACGGTCAAGCTGCCCCTCGAAATGTTGACCACGCCACCCCCATAGACGATGAGGTTGGCGCAGGAAGCAGCCGCATCGATCGCGGGATAGTAGGTGGAGCCGCCGTTGATGGTCACGTTATCCGCCCAGGTGGGAACTTGGGCCGGACTCCAGTTGGTGGGTTCGTGCCAAGATGCGTTGTAACTTCCGATCCAGGTGATGTTTGTGCGGTTGGTTAAATCTGGTTCGGGTTCCGGCGGCCCAGTCAGGGCGTTGGCCGTCACAGCCAGGCAAAAAA
>JAGOIS010000086.1 GCA_017995495.1 Candidatus Cloacimonadota bacterium | reverse complement strand
TCGGGGCAGCCTCCGGCAAAATTTGATTGACAAAAATCCGCCCCTTTTTGGGATGGCATTCCATACACGGGTGATTAGCTCAGCTTGGTTAGAGCGCTACGTTGACATCGTAGAGGTCACTGGTTCGAGTCCAGTATCACCCACCACCTCTTGAACGGGGTGATTAGCTCAGCTGGTTAGAGCGCTACGTTCACATCGTAGAGGTCACTGGTTCGAATCCAGTATCACCCACCACCCTTTCCCCTTCTTCCAATCGCCAGGATCGGCGGACGGATTTTCCCAACTCTCAACCGTTGAGACCAATTTCATTATGGCCTCAACCACCTGAACAGCCACCGGTCCCTGAATGGCTCCATCACCCAGGCCCCGCAGAAAAAAGGATTGACAATATCGCCCCTCTTCAGCGGGATGTAATCTAATGGAAAAAACATCTGAATACGGAACAGGAGTAAGTGTATGAAGCTGTACATACGGCTTGTAATCCTGGTGATGCTGCTGGGTTTGCTTGCCTACGGCTGTAGCGGGCCAAACGCGCAGGATCAGGAAGGACTCAAGAAACTGGTGGTGGAAAACCTCCGGGTAGAAGACATCCCCCATGATGGCGGGGATGGCCTGATGCTCAGTTGGAAACCCCTGTCCAAAGACAAACGGGTGCAGGAGTACCGGGTTTATCGCGGCGTGCATCCGGACACCCTGTTTTTCCTGGCCTCGGTGCAGGTGAACGTGAAAACAGGCGTGGCTTCAGATCAAATGTACTATTATGACAGCGGGTACAGCACGTTCATCAGCCTGGATTCCCCGGGGAAACTCAAAAACGAAAAGGGGGCCCCCGGCAGCAACCTTTACCGCGGCGTGCCTCGCGATACAGAGCTGGCGGCCAGGTTGAGCGAAAGTTTTGGCCTGATCTCCCAGATCGAAGACGGAGATTATTATTACCGGACCAGCAAGGCCAGAAGCGCCGACAAAGAAGACAAAAACATTTATGCCGGCCTGAGGTTCAACCAGCAGACGATCCTGGCTTCGCTGATGAGCCCTCAGCCCGGGCAGGAACCGGTTAAATACTACTACACGGTGGTGCCCGTCAACGAGCGCAGCCAGTATCTGGGTATTGCCAAACCGGTGTTCGGCACACCGGTTGACGACGCCCCCGAAGCTTCTCCCGGACTGTTTTCCGCCGCCATCGGCGACAGCAGGACCCTGCAGTTTGAGTGGCAGTATCCCCTCAATCACGATGATCTGACCATGTACGCGATCTATCTTGTGCCTGCGATGCAAGATTCCATTTGGAAAAGGATGGAGGCCCCGCAAAAGGATGCTCTGGCAGCCCAGAGTGGGATCTTGATCTCCCAGGACATGGTGGGGGGAGGAACGCTGAAAAACAACTGCGTCCTCAAGGAAACAGAGCTGCTTCAGGCTTCGCCGGCACTCACCTGGGATGTCGCCAGCCAGGGCCGCTATGCCATCCGTTTCATGGATGGCAGCATGAACCCCTCGCCCCTGAGCCCGCTTTCCACGCCACGCCTGGTAACCAGCCAAGCCCTGCCCCAGATCGCCAGATTCCGGGTGGATGACAAACCCATGGACAAGGGCGACCGCATCACCGTAACCTGGCAGGACCCGGTGGTCTCGGTGACCAAAACCTCATCCCTCAAAAAAGACGGGACCAGGCTCAAGGTGAACTACCAGGTGAACAAAACCGACCACCAGAACATAGAGAACATCTACTTCGAGTTTTTTGAACCGGGCAAGACTGTCTCCTTTGCCAAGGTCAACGAGTTTTATCTGGACAACATCATCCACGTGGACATTTCCCCCCGGTATTCACTCAAGAACGTTGACAAGCTCCCGGATGACAGCCTGAAAGTGAAGATCACCATAGCCGCCAAACCCTATACCAACAATCCCCGCAACGGCCGCATCACCTACGGGAAAAAGGCGCAGATCAAAGATTACGAGATGGTCCAGTATCTCAAACCGGACCCCGCCATGATGGCCTACATGCCCACCCGGGGGCTCTTTCTGAACGGAGTGGACGTCTCCCAGGTGCAAAATGTGGTCTACCGCAAGAGCTACAGGGGCAAATCCTACAGCCAGGTGAAGAGCAGCACTTCGTATGAGAACAACCTCGACGTCACCGTGGGATACATGTCCACGGTGGTCAAGCCAGTGTCCGGCTTCAACTTTGTGAAGGGAGATTCGCTTTACACCTATATGGGCGGCAAAAGGTTCGCCCGCAAACTTGAGCCGGGCGAAAAGGCCGGCAACCTCACCCTCGTTTCCTCGGAGATCGATTTCACCTACGACAAGGACAACGACACGGTGCTCAACACCAGCATCTACCTGGATGAGGCGAAAAAGACCATTACCAATTTTGAAACCGAACTGAAGGACGCCAAGCAGGAAATAGCCGCGTATCAGGATTCTCTGGCCCGGGCGGCTTCCCCGCAGCAGGCGGAGGCCTTCACCGCGGCAATCGCCGGCCTCACCCAAAAGGCCCAGGGCCTGGAAACGAAAATCCCGGCCTACAAGGGTAACAAGACCTTCCTGCAAGCCCTGAAACAGACCAGCAGCAGAGGCCTGATGAAGCTGGTTTCCTCCATCCGGGAAGCTGAATCACGCAAACACAGCTATGCCATCGTCAGGACGAACGGAGAAGCCCTCTTTTCGGAAACCGAGCCCTCCACCACCAAGGATGGCGACCCCAGATACCACGCCCCCATATCCAACTGGTTCGACTGGAACAAGCTGATCACCCTGATCGCGGTGATCATCTTCGGGATCATGGTGGTGGTGTTCGTGAACCTGGCCAAAAAGGGCAAGGACCTGTATATGCGACCCATCGCGGGATTGGAGGAGATCGACAACGCGATCGGCCGCGCCACCGAGATGGGGCGCCCGATGCTTTACTGCATGGGCAACGGCGGCCTCTCCGACGTGGCCACCCTCGCTTCCATGGGAATCCTGAGCCTGGTGGCCAAAAAAGCCGCTGAATATGACACCAAGCTGATTGTTCCCTGCTACGACTACATTGTGATGCCCATCGCCCAGGAGATCGTCCGCGAAGCTCACTACGCGGTGGGACGCCCGGACAGCTTTGACAAAAACAACGTGTTCTACCTCACCTCGGTGCAGTTTGCCTATGTGGCCGGCGTGAACGGGATCATGATCCGTGAAAAGATGGCCACCAACTTCTTCATGGGCTATTTCGCCGCTGAGGCTTTGCTCATGACGGAGACAGGAAACGCGGTGGGAGCGGTGCAGATCGCCGGCTCGGACGCCATCACCCAGATCCCGTTCTTTATCACCACCTGCGACTACACCCTCATTGGCGAGGAGCTCTACGCCGCCTCCGCCTACCTGAACCGCGAACCGATGCTGCTGGGAACCCTGAAAGCCCAGGATTATTTTAAGTTCCTGATCCTGGTCCTGGTGATCGCCGGTGCCCTGCTGGCCACCTTCCAGATGACCGGCTTAATGCAAATTTTCCCCGTAAAATAAAAGAGGTCTTAGATGAAGAAGACAATCCCCCTGTTGATAGTGATAATCGGAGGACTCATCTGGCTGGCCTGGGTTTTTGTGCCCCACAGGCTGCTCCAAGATGTATTTTACTACGAGTTTTACGTGCCCTGGGTACGGGCCATGTCTCCCTTTGGAATGCTGCTTGGCGTGATGAGCCTCACCATGATGCACTATGGCAAGATCAGGCGCAAAGCCCCCAAATGGCAATACAGCTTCTTTTTCTTTGCAGGCTTTATCATCACATCGCTGGCTGGCTTCATCGGCGGAACCCAGAAAGGCGGGCTCTATATGTGGCTGTTTGAAAACATGCAGATGCCGATGAGCGCCACCATGTTCTCGCTGCTGGCGTTTTACATGGCCTCCGCCGCCTACAAGGCCTTCCGCGCCAGGTCTCCCGAGGCCACGGTGCTGCTGGTCGCGGCCATTGTGGTGATGCTGGCCCAGGTGCCGCTGGGAGTGAAGATCAGCAAGCATCTGCCGAATATTTCACAATGGATCCTGGACGTGCCGAACCTGGCTTCCAAGCGCGGGATCATGTTGGGGGTGGGCCTCGGCAGCGTGGCCACCACCCTGAAGATCCTGCTGGGAATAGAACGCTCCTACCTGGGAGGTGATTGATCATGGCAGATAAACTCACCCTCTTTGAACGCCTCCAAGCCCTTGACCGGCGCTGGATCTACATCGTTGTCGCCCTGGCCATCATCATTCCCCTGATGATCCCCTACAATTCGGACAACGTGACATCCCCCCCCACCGAAAACGTTTACCAGATGGTGGACTCCTTCGCCGGACGTGAAGACCGGGCCATCCTGATGAGCTTCTATCACGACGCCTCCACCATGCCGGAGCTCTATCCCATGCAGATAGCGATCCTGCGCCACTGCTTCGAGCGCAACGTGAAGGTGTTTTTCCTCTCCTTCCTGCCCACCGGCGCCCCCATCATCGACATGGCCATCAACTCGGTGAAGGAGGAGTATCCCAACATCAAGTCCGGAACTGACTACTGCAACTTCGGCTACATCCCCGGCGCGCTGATCATGCAAACCATCATCGGCATGGGCGACAACATCGCCACCGCCGTTCCCACCGACGCGGAAGGCCGCAAGGTGGAGAACCTGCCGATCATGAAAGGCATCAACAACTATACCGAGATGAACCTGGTGATCGAGTTTTCCGGCTCTGTTGCCGGTGGCTACTGGCTCACCTACGCGCGGCCCAAATTCGGCACCAACATAGCCGTGGGTGTCACCGCCGTGATGGCCGCCGATGAATATCCCTACCTGCAGACAGGCCAGTTCATCGGCATGCTGGCAGGCCTCAAAGGGGCCGCGGAATATGAGAAGCTGGTGGATGTTTTCGCCGCCTACCGTGCTCCCGGGGATCCCCTGACCACCTCCACCGACGCGGAAGGCAACAAGGTGATCCCAGGCCGTTCCTTCAGCGACGACGTGCTGGAGAAACCTGAGGTCCAGGACCTGATCAAGATAACCACCCAGACCCAGGCCAAATTCACTCCCGAGGAATTCCAGACCTTCCTCAAAGGCCAGTCCGTGGAGGACCAGGCCAGGCTGAACCAGGTTAAAACAGAAGACAATGGCAAGATCGTGGTCGATGTGAGCAAACTCAAGGCTGATGATTTTGCCGCCAACACCTGGGGCGCTTTGAACCGCCTGACCCGAAACACGCTCTACAAGTTCAAGGTGGCCCGCATCGGCATGAACGCACAATCCGTGGCCCACATCATGATCATCGTGTTTATCCTGATCGGAAACATCGGCTACTTCATCCAGAAAGCCCGTGCCGGCAAACAATAAGGGAGGAAAGCATGTCATTCGAATTATTCAGCAATCTCGTGGGTGCCTTTTTCACCCTCTGCATCTTCTCCTTCCTCTACAAGGACAATCCCTTCTACCAGATGTCCGAACAACTGCTGGTGGGGATCTCGCTTGGCTATTCGCTGGTGCTCACCTACGAAAGGGTGTTCATCCCCTATTTCTACCAGCCGATCTTCCTTAAACACGAGTGGATCCTGATCATCCCCAGCATCATCGGTATGTTCTACCTGCTGCGCTTTTCCCGCAAGCTGAGCTGGCTGTCGCGCTATCCCATCGCCTTTTCGATGATGGGAGTGGGCGCCTCGGTCGCGCTGGCCATGCACAACAGCATCCTGGTGCAGATGCGCCAGGCCATGGTGCCCATCGAAAACGCCAACCTGGCGCTCATTTTCATCGGCACCATCACCGTGCTCCTGTATTTCTTCTTCTCCAAGGCCCACACCGGCGTTTACGGCAAGTTCGTGAACATCGGCAAATGGTTCATGATGGTTGGATTCGGAGCCTCGTTCGGACTCACGGTTATGGCCCGTATCTCGCTTCTGATCGGACGCATCCAGTTTCTGGTCAATGACGTCTTCCTGGCCATCAAACAGGCCATCGCTGGCTGACAAAGACACTGTGAAAAAATTGGGGAAGCCCTGGCCGGCTTTCCCTCCTTTTCTGATATGACTTTTTCTTTAGGGCCAGACCCTTGGGGATGGACAAATGAATAGAAAGATCAAACTTGCGGCCCTGATGCTGATCGCCGCCGCGCTGCTGCTCACCGCTTGTTCCCGTGGAAACGTTAAACAGGCTCGGATAGAAGATTTCACCGCCATCGACATGCCTCACGACAACGGCTCTGGCGTATTGCTCAAGTGGAAACCGCTGGGCAGCGAATACAGGATCATCCAATACAATATCTACCGCGGTGCCAGCCCGGACAGCCTGTTCTTCCTTTCCAAGCAGGAAGTTGACCCCAAGGCAGGCGTGGCCGGCACCTGGCTGAATTTTGAAGACAAAAGCTTCAATCCCCTCATCGAGTTTGAGACCGCCCCGG
>JAGOIS010000085.1 GCA_017995495.1 Candidatus Cloacimonadota bacterium | reverse complement strand
AGCTTGGGGCCTTCGTTGATGATCTGGCAGATCACCTGTTTTTTGCCCAGTTCCGCGCCGGCGGCGAAGGTGTCGTCGCAGTGCTTGCCAAAGGAATCCTGAGCGTCCAGAACGGCCGCGATGCCTCCCTGGGCATAATCCGTGTTGCAGTCGAAAAGGCCGCGCTTGGTGACCACAGCCACCCGGCCAAGCCTGGAAACCTGAAGGGCGTAAACCAAGCCGGCGATACCGCTGCCCAGCACCAAATAGTCGTAATCTTTCATCTTTGGGTCAATCCCTGTGCCGCACCATCACGATGGCGTCCTCCACCGGCTCGGAGTAATAGTTCCTTCTCACACCCAGGGGGTTGAAGCCGAACTTTTGATAGAGCCTGAGGGCGGCCAAATTGGAGCGGCGAACGTCCAGATAGATGGTGTTGACGTTTTGGTCAAGTATAAGCTTTAAAGTATGGTCGAGCAGTATGGTGCCCAGACCATGGCGCCAGTGATCCGGATCTATGGCGAAATTGATGATCACCGCCTCATCCGGCACCACGTGGTACATGATGTAGCCCCGCAGGACATCCGCGTCGCAGATCACCCAGGATTGGGTGCAACTGACCTCCTGAAAAGCCTCCTCCGGCCAGGGCGGGCGAAACACCAGGTTTTCGATCCGCAGGATCTGGGGAAGATCGCTTTCGCGCAGGTCCCGGATGACCAGTGACGCGTCCATCACATCTTATCCGGAGCGCTGATGCCCATCAGTTCCAGGCAAAGCGCCAGGATGTCCTTCACCGCTTCGATGAGCAGCAGCCTGGCCTGGGAGAGTTCCTTGTTCTTGGGGCTCACCACCTTGTATTTGTTGTAGAAGCGGTGAAACAGCCCGCAGAGTTCCTCCGTGAAGGTCGCCAGGCGGTGGGGTTCGCGGTGGAGGGCGATGAGTTCCAGCAGCTCAGGCAAGCCCGCCATCTTCTGGATCAGGGCCAGTTCGTCCGGTTTGTTCAGCTTGTGGGTGAGTTCCGCCTTGAAGCTGTGGGGGTAAACCTTGTCCTTGCGCGCCTTCTTCAGGATGGAGCAGATGCGGGCGTGGGCATACTGGCAGTAATAGACGGGGTTCTCGTTGTTCTGCTGGAGGGCCAGCTCAAGATCGAAATTCAGGTGGGCATTGGCTTTGCGGGCGATGAAGAAATAGCGGGCGGCGTCTTTTCCCACCACGTTGATCAGGTCGTCCATGGTGACAATCTTTCCGGCGCGTTTGCTCATCTTCACCCGCTCGCCGCTTTCAAAGAGGTTCACCTGCTGCAGGAAGATGATCTCCAGCATGCTGTCGTCATATTTGAGAGCCCTGAAGGCCGCCCTCAGGCGGGGCACGTAGCCGTGATGGTCGGGGCCGAAGACGTCGATCAGCTTGGTGAAGCCGCGCTGGATCTTGGTGAGGTGATAGGCCAGGTCAGGCACGAAATAGGTGATGGAGCCGTCGCTTTTCATCAGCACCCGGTCCTTGTCGTCGCCGAATTTGGTGGAGGAAAACCAAATGGCATCCTCCTTTTCGTAGGTGCAGTCGGCCTCGGTGAGGTAGCTGAGCACCTCCTCCACCACACCTTCCGCGCGCAGGGTCTTTTCCGAAACCCAGCCATCAAAGTAGACGTCGAAGCGCTCCAGGCTGAGGCGCTGCATTTCCAGCAGCTCGTTGAGGGCAAATTCCTTGAGGCGATCGGTGCGTTCTTTCTCCGGCAGCATGAAGATCCGCACTCCTTCGGACGCGTTGAGCTTGTGGGCCAGGTGCTTCACGTATTCACCGTGGTAGGCCTCATAGGGGAATTCGCCGATGTTCTCGCCGTGGATCTCCCGCAGGCGCAGTTCCAGGCTCTCGGCCAAAATGTCCACCTGGTTGCCGGCGTCATTGATGTAAAACTCCCGGGCGGGATCGAAGCCCACCTTTTGCATGATCCGGTGGAGGGTGTCGCCATAAGCCGCGGCACGGGCGCTAACAATGTTCAGGGGGCCGGTGGGATTGGCGCTCACAAATTCCAGCAGCACCTTTTCGCCCTGGCCGAAATCCGAACTTCCGAAATCGGCGCCCAGGTTGTGTATGTCCCAAAGCATTTTCTGATAGAGCGAGGTGGAGATCCGGAAATTGATGAAGCCCGGGCCGGCGATCTCCACGGATTTGTAAAACTTGTTCTTGCGCAGCTCCTTGGTCAGTCTTTCCGCCAACTTCTTCGGGGCGGTCTTGTTCTCCCTGGCCAGGATCATGGCTGCGTTGGTGGAATAATCCCCGTTTACGGGATTGTTGGGCACCTCCACCGTGAAATCCTTGTCACAGGTGAGTGACAGGCTGGTCAGCACATCCCTGATGTTGTCATGGAGTAGGTGTTTGATCATGTGTCTTCTCTTTATCGGTGGGAGCGGCCAGTTCCTCGAACAGCTGGTCGATCTTGTAGTATTCACGTTTTTCCGGCAGGAAGATGTGGATCACCACATCCCCGGTGTCCAGCAGCACCCAAACTCCGTATTCCAGGCCGGCCTTGCCCAGCACCTGCAGCTTGTGTTCTTTGGCCATGTCCAGAACGTGGTTGGCGATCGCCTTGTTGTGCAGGTCCGCGGAGCCTTCGCAGACCACGATGAAATCCGTGTAGGTGCTCTGCTTCGACACATCGAAGACCCGGATATTGTCAGCCTTTTTTTCCGAAAGCCAGGTGAGAATCGCTTCAAGCTTGACGTTTTCCGCCAAATCATCCTCCTTGTTCATGGTTTCATATACTCTTCAAAATCATCGCCCAAGATTATCACAAGCGGCGCGGGGGCGTCCGGATCCACAGCCAGGGTGAAGCGGCTGATCCCGGTCATCTTTTGCAGGCGTTCAAGGTCCTGCCGGTCATCCGTTTTCACCTCTATGATGCTCTTGTTATAGATCGGCTGGGGGGTGTCCCCCATACGCACCACATCTATGTTTTTGCCGCTGAGGTAGGCCGTGTAGTCGGTGGCCAGGTTCTCAACTCCGCAGCCATTCTTCACCTCCACCTTGAGCGCTGGCAGGTTTTCCTCGTCCAGGCTCACGGCGTTCCTGCCCGGAAGGAGGATCCGGAAATACACCAGGTAGGCCAGCACCAAGCCCAGTAATACTATTACCGCCCAGAGCAGGTTTCTCCTCAGGGAATTTTCACCGGCAGACCGCCTGTTTACAGCGCCCATCAGCTCAAACGTCCCTCGTCTGGAATTTGCCGAACTCCCGGCGCAGCCTTGCGAAGCTGAGTTCAAAAGCCTCCGGAATCACCCGTTTGCCTCCAACCACGCTCATGAAATTGCAGTCCCCATTCCACCGCGGCACCAGATGGATGTGGAGGTGTTCGTCGATCCCCGCTCCGGCGGCCTGGCCGAGGTTGATGCCGATGTTGATCCCGTCGCAATGGTAAGCCTCGCGCAGCACCTGTTCGCTGATCTGGAGAAGCTGCCCCAGTTCATGCATGACCTCCGGGGGCAGGTCGCTCAGGTTTTTGGCGTGCAGGAAGGGCACCAGCATGATGTGGCCGTTGTTGTAGGGATAGCGGTTGAGCATCACATAGCAGCACCCGCCTCTGTACACGATCAGGTTCTCCTGGTCCCGCTCTGTGTCCCGGAAGCGGCAGAGGATGCAGTCTTCGGGCTTTTCGCCCTCAATGTAGTCCAGCCGCCAGGGGGAATAGAGATAGCCGTCATTCATAGTATGTTTCTTCGATCACCTGCTCGCCGAATTCCAGGATGTGGCCTTCGGGGATGTGGGCATCGACCAGAACGTTGTGGCCTTCCAGAAGGGCGTTGTCGCACAGGTGACTGTTTTCAACATAGCAGCCGGGGCCGACGTACGTTCCGCTGCAGAGCTGGCTCTTGCCTTTGATGACGCAGTTCTGGTGGATCTCAACATCCGGCTCCAGCACCACTTCATCGCTGATGAAGACGGTGCGGGGATTGTGGATCACCACCCCGTTGTTCAGCCAGTGTTTGCGGATGGAATCCACGAACTGGTCCTCCAGATCGGCGAGCTGTTCCTGGGAATTGACGCCCGCCACTTCCACCAGGTTTTCCAGCACGACGCCCGTGACCTTCCTGCCTTCCGTGTGGAGGATGGAGACCACGTCCGTGAGGTAATACTCCCGCTGATGGTTGGCGTTGGAGATCCGTTTGAGGGCGGAAAACAGGTCGCCGCAACGGAAACAGTAGATCCCGGTGTTCCATTCGCGGATGGAGCGCTGAACGTCCGTGGCATCCTTGTATTCCACGATGCTGCTGATCTGTCCGGAGGCGTCGCGGATGATCCGGCCATATTTGCCGGGATCGTCCAGCCAGGCTGTAAGCACCGTGCAGACGGAGCCTGTGGCCTGATGATCCTGCTGCATCTTCACCAAAGTCTCAGCGCTGAGCAGGGGCACATCGCCGCTGAGGATCAGCACATCCTGGTCCGGGTCCGTGAACAGCGGTTCCGCCATCATCACGGCGTGGCCGGTGCCCAGTTGTTCATTCTGTTCGGCAAACTGCAGATGTTTGTTGTCCTCCAGGCAGGCGATCACGCTTTCCTTTTGATGGCCGACCACCACGCAGATGCTCTCGCAACCAGCCTTGGAGGCGGTTTCCACCACTCTGTGCACCATGGCCTTGCCGGCTATGGGAAAGGTCACCTTGGCCCGGTTTGATTTCATCCTGGTGCCTTTGCCGGCGGCCAGGATTATCGCCGCAAGGCTTGTCATGCTTGCTCCTCAGCGGGTTCCAACTCGCTGAGCAACTGGGACATGGTCTTGTTCAACACCGGATGCCGGAGGCCCGGATCTATCTCGCACAGCAGTTCCAAAGCGAAGCGGCGGCGGTGAAAATCGGGATGCGGCAGGGTGAGCGACATGGTTTGCATCACCTCGTCTTCATACATCAGGATGTCGATATCGATGACCCGCGGTCCCCAGCGTTCCTTCCGCACCCGGCCCATTTCCATTTCCACGGTGAGGGCTTTTTGCAGCAGGTCCAGGGGGGAGTATTTGGTTTCGACCTCGATCACCTGGTTGCGAAAATCCGGCTGGTCTTCATTGCCGTAGGCCTCCGAGCGCACCAGCGAGGATTTCCGCGTCACATGGATCTTGGGATCGGCGCTAAGGATGCGCACCGCTTTCTGAACTTGGGCACGGGGTTTCAGCTGATTGGAACCGATGCATAGCCAGGCGATCATGAGCGGCTCCGGGTGAGTTCAACTTCCACGCCGCCCAGGCTGCCCTGGATCGGTACCGAGGGCTTTTGAATGCGCAAGGTGAGTTGCCAGATCAGCGGAAAACCGGCCAGCAGCTTGTCCGCAACCGTGTTCGCGCAGGCTTCCAGAAGCTGGAACTGATGGCTTTCCATGATCTCGCGGATCACAGCATAGGCCTTGGTGTAGTCAACCGTGTCGTCCAGATGCCTGATCGCCGCGTCGGACCCAGGCCGGGTCTGCATTTCCACGTTCACGATGAAGCGCTGCCCCAGTTTGCGTTCCTCGTCGTGAACGCCGTGAAAGCCATAAAATACCATCTCATTGATCCTGATGATCATATCTTTCTCCCGATCCGCACCTGTAGCCGGTTGCCGAATCTTTTGTCTATCTGTCTCATAATTATAAAACTAAGCGCCGTGCCCGCAAAAGCAATCCCGATGGAGGGAAGCTCCGCCAGCCAGCGGCTCGCGATAAGAAAACTGGCAAACAGGCAGAGCATCGGCAGCCCAAAAACCAATAATGACGAAAGCACCCGGGTTGACGGTGATATTTCCAACTGCACCCGGTCGCCGGGAACGAGGTCCAGATCGCTTTCGAGGTCGAAAACAGCCGGAGTGTTGCGTCCGAAACACATACCCCGCATCGTGCAGGATTTGCAGCCACTGCCCCGGACCAGTTCCACCCGCACTTTGTTGCCATTGGCGGCCACAACTGTGCCCACGTCTTCCAGTGAGCTTTCCTGTTTGTTTTCTTCCATAAGCTATCTCACTATCATACCAAGGTGTTGCGATGCCGAAGGCCTGCCGGTCGCCAGGGCGCTCATGAGCTCTTCGTTTTCTGACCTGGCGCGCATGGGGTCTCCAGGGGATAATGGCCGTCGAAGCAGGCGTAGCAATAGTCCTGAGGTTTATCCAGGCATTTGGCCAGGCTTTGCCTGGAAAGGTGTTTCAGGCTGTCCACTCCGATCCGCAGGCGCAGGTTTTCCAGGGAAAAGCGGTTTGCCGCCAGTTCCTCAGGATGGGGTGTGTCGATGCCAAAATAGCAGGAAAACTTCACCTGGGGCGAGCCGATCCTCAAATGGATCTCTTTGGCCCCGGCGGACCTGATCAATTGCACGATCTTGCGGATGGTGGTCCCGCGCACGATGGAATCATCCACCAGCACCACCTGTTTTCCGGTAAAAAAATCAGGCAGCGGATTGAAT
>JAGOIS010000002.1 GCA_017995495.1 Candidatus Cloacimonadota bacterium | reverse complement strand
TCATCTCCGACAACCACCGCGGCAAATGGGGCCGGCGCCGGCCCTTCATCTTCATGGGCGCCCTGCTGGCCGGCTTGATCTTCGCCGTGATGTGGCAACTGCCCTCGGGCTATGTGAATTTCCTGGGTAAAGACCCCGTGCTGCAGCCCCAGATCATGGCCCCGCAGGCCAAAGAGGCCAAGCTGAACGCGGACGGGGAAATAGTTACCGCCTATGATGCCGCCAATCCGGATGTTTCCTTTGTTCTGTTCGGGCCCGCGCGGCTTTCCAAAAAGCTGGAAGCCGCGGCCAGCACGAATCTGGAGGGATTTCCCCAGGTGGAAATGAACGTAAAGTTCCCCGCTTACAAGTCCCTGCGGGTGGAGCTGAAGGAAGCCGCCTCGGAGCAGGTGAAGGTGCCCGAAACCTACTATCTGGACCTTACGCAGAAAGATTCACAGGATGGCAAAGGAAACCTGTACAAGTTCCAGCTCAAAGATTTGGTTAAAAGCGCCACCAGCACCGGCGGCAACGACGTGATGGACGTGGCGTCCGTGGCCAGCGTGAGCGTGCATCTGATTGGCGCGCAAGGCGCTGGGGAACTGGCGCTAAGCTCTTTCAAACTGAGGAAGAGCGAGAGCTTCTTCTCCAAGTATTTCATCTACTTCCTCATCATGTCCATCCTCTTTTTCCTGGCCTACACCATCTATGCCACCCCGTTCGTGGCTTTCGGCTACGAGATGACGCCAGACTATCATGAACGCACCCGGCTGCACGCTTTCGCGAACACCGTGGGGCAGCTGGCCTGGCTGGGCGTGCCCTGGTTTTACGCCATCATGAGTGGCGGCCTGTTCCGCGACACTGTGCACGGAGCCCGCACCCTGGCCATCGCGGTGGGTATAGTTGTGGCCGGGCTGGGCATTATCCCCGCCATCTTCCTGCGCGAGAAGCAGATGCTGGCGCCGGTGCAAAAAGCCGCCCAGAGCGCTTGGGACAACACCAAGGAATTTTTCCAGGGAATCAAGACCACCTTCAAATGCAAGCCCTTTGTGCAGATCTGCGGAGCCACTTTCCTGGTGTTCAACGGTTTTCAGTTGGGCTCGTCCTTTTCCCTGTATGTGATGATCTATTACCTGTTCGGAGGCAATAACTCCAGCGCCGGGAAGATGCTGGGCTGGTACGGCATGCTTACCTCCATCGCCACTTTGGGTGTGATCCAACTCACCGGCTGGATAGCCACCCGGATCGGCAAACAGAGGACCTTCCTGATCACCATTTCCCTTTCCCTGATCGGCTTTGCCATCAAATGGTTCGGCTACAACCCCGCCCACCCTTACTGGCTGCTTTTTTCGGCGCCGTTTGTGGCGTTTGGCACAGGCTCGCTGTTCACCCTGATGGGGGCCATGATCTCGGATGTGTGCGATTACGATGAACTTACCACCCACAAAAGGCGGGAAGGCGTGTTTGGCGCCATCTACTGGTGGATGGTGAAGATAGGTATGTCGCTGGCCGGCCTGCTTACCGGCATCCTGCTGAAAGCATCCAAATTCGATCTGGCCCTGGGATCGGGGCAGGAAGCCCGCACCCTCTTTTTGCTGAGGATTTTTGACGTTGGCATCCCTGTGATCACCTCGGCCATCGCCATCTGGATTATCGCCAAATATTCCCTCACCGAGGACCGGATGTACCAGATCCGCTCGGAACTGGAATCCCGGCGCCCCAAAGCGGCAGGCAGCGAGCCGGCACCCGAACCCGCGGAAGCCTGAGGATTTTCCGGAAGCCAAAATGCTTCTGAAGCGTTTGATCATCCTGGCCCTGATCGCGGCCCTGGCCGCGCTGGGGGCAGAGGAGACCCAAGCGTCCCGCGGTTTGAAACAAACCAGTGAGATCCTGGTCACCTCTGCCTCCGGGGCCAAACTGGCTGCCCAGGAGAACGTGGAATTCAGCCCCGGAACAGCTTCCGGAACGCTGCTGCGCGTGTTTCCCGAACTGACTAAACAAACCCTCGACGGCATCGGCTCTTCCCTCACGGAATCCTCAGCCTTTGTGCTGGCCCACCTCGACAGAGAGGAAAGAGCCAAAGTCCTGGAAAACATCTTTGGCGCCAAGGGGGCAAGCTTTTCCCTCACCCGCACCCACATCGGCGCCTGCGATTTCAGCGTGAAGGGAAGATACTCTTACGCGGACGTTCCGGACGACGCGGAACTGAGGCATTTCAACCTGGCCGAGGACAGCAAAGGCTTCGACCCGGCTGAATACCCGGGGATAAGGGACCCGGGCTACGATCTGCTGCCCCTGATCAAAGAAGCTCTGGCGGTGAAAAGCCGGCAGGCGGACCCGGAACTGAGGATTGTTGCCTCGGCCTGGACTGCCCCGCCCTGGATGAAAGACATTCAAACCTGGTATATCCCCGGCGCCCCGGACAACAACTGGCAGGGCACCGGCGGCCACCTGCTGGACAAGTATGTGCCAGTCTACGCGGACTACATCGTTAAATACCTGGATGCCTGCGCGGCTGAGGGTGTGAGGATCTGGGGCCTGAGTCCGGTTAACGAGCCGCACGGCGTCAACGGGCAGTGGGAAAGCATGAACTTCAGCCCGGAATCCCAGAACGAGTTCATTAAAACACAGCTGGGGCCGAAACTATGGGCGGCCGGCCACTCCGACAAGAAACTGCTGATCTACGACCAGAACCGCGACGGCATGGAGCATTGGGCCGATGTGATCCTGGCGGACCCGGCCACCGCGCCTTTCGTGTACGGAACAGCCATCCACTGGTATGAAAGCACTTTCAGGGTCTACGAAGATGTGCTGGAGCGGGTTCACAACAAGTATCCCGGCTTCGCCATCATGCACACGGAAGGCTGCATCGACGATCTGGGCAAAGACCCGCCCGGCGGGGTGACCGATCCCGGGAAATTCAAAGAACAGGACTGGTTCCAAAATGACGCTTTCTGGTGGAGCGACAGTGCCACGGACTGGGCGTATTCCGTTACCTGGCAGGGCGTGAACACGGAAGACCATCCTGCCTATACCCCCGTGCACCGCTACGCGCGCAACATCATCAAAAGCCTGGATAACTGGGCCAGCGGCTGGATCGACTGGAACGTGGTGCTGGACAGCCGCGGCGGTCCCAACCATGTGGGCAATTTCTGCGGCGCCCCGGTGATGATCGACACCGAAACCCGCGAGATCTATTACACGCCGGTGTATTACATCCTGGCCCAGTTCAGCCGCACGATCCGCCCCGGGGACCAAGCCGTGCAAACAGAGTTGCTGAAAGGCGGCCTGGGCGACGACGACCTGCACGCCTGCGCCACAGTGGGCCCGGCGGGCCTGCTAAGCGTGCAGCTGCTGAACACCACCTCCGTGCCGATCGTGTATCAGCTGCAGATAGGCGAAGAGTATGCCAGCCTGAGCATCGGGGCAAACTCTCTGCAAACGGTTAGGGTGCAGCTGCCTGCGGCGGAGCGATGAACCAGCTGCGCGCGGCTTTTGCGGCCGCCATCCTGTTTACGGTTTTGCTGGCCTCATGCGGCCTAAACCGGGAAAAGACAGCGGCGCTGGCGCCCGTGGACCAGGCCAGGATCATGCTGGAGGCGGAACAAGCCCCAGCCAAAGCCGTTCCCTTTACCCCGCGGGAGTTTGAGCCCTACCTGGGCGGACGCTGGATAGGGCAGGCAGTTTCTTACGGCTGCTACAGGGAAGGACAGGCCCCGGGCGGCACCGGACCCAGTCCGGAAGAGATTCTCGAGGATCTGAACATCATCACCCGGCACTGGAACCTGATCCGGGTCTATAACGCCGATGATGACACCCGACGCATCCTGGAAATGATCAGGGACAGGCAGCTTCCTGTGAAAGTGATGCTGGGGATCTGGCTGGAGGGCGAAGCCAACCGGCCCGCGGCCAAACAAGCCAATATAGGCAACACTTTGCGCGCCATAGAACTGGCCAACCAGTTTCCCGAAATTGTGGCTGCCGTGAACGTCGGCAACGAAACCCAGGTATTCTGGTCGGGGCACAAACTGGATAAAGACTTGCTGCTCAAATACATCCGGGTTACCCGGGCAAACGTGGCTGTACCGGTTACCACCGCAGACGACTATAACTTCTGGAACAAGGCAGAAAGCCTGGAAGTGGCAGCAGAACTGGATTTCATTGTAACCCACATCTACCCCCTCTGGAACGGCAAAACCTTGGAAAACGCCATCCCCTGGCTGGACGCCACGTACCAGGGGCTGCGGCAAACGCATCCCGATAAACTATTGGTATTGGGGGAAATAGGCTGGGCCACCAAGTACGATCCCAGCAAACAGGGCGACGGCGAACAGGGCAGCCTGATCAAAGGAGAGGTGGGCATTTCGGCCCAGGAACAGTTTTTGCGGGACCTCGATGCTTGGATAAACGGCAATCAGGTAACCACCTTCCTGTTTGAAGCTTTCGACGAACCCTGGAAAGGGGGAGGCGCAAACACCGGGCCCAACGAGATCGAAAAGAACTGGGGTGTGTTCAACGCGGACCGAACCCCGAAAGCATCCTTCAGCAATTTCCAAACCTATAAGCAACAACGAAACTAAATCCAAACCCTAACAAGGAGAGAACAATGAAAAGAACGATCATTTTTTGCGTAATGGCACTCGCCCTGATGAGTTCAGTGCTGCTTGCCCAAAACGCGCCGATCAATTTTGAGACTGGCGGCCACGGTGCCAACTGGACCTGGACCGTGTTTGAAAACGCCACCAATCCCGCGGTGGAGATCCTGCCCAATCCCCATTCCACCGGGATCAACACTTCCGCTACAGTGGCAAAATTCACCGCCCTGGTGGGCGGGCAGCCCTGGGCTGGATGCGAATCCCAGCACGGGGCGGACATTGGCACCTTCACCTTCACAAACCAGAACTGCACCGTGAAGATAATGGTGTACAAAACCGTTATCAGCGACGTGGGCATCAAATTTGCCTCAGCCAGCGGAGCCTCCACCGGCGAGATCAAGGTGGCCAACACCCTGATCAACCAGTGGGAGGAGATAACCTTCGATTTCTCCAGCCGCATCGGCGAAACCAACGACCAGTTCATCTTGTTTCCCGATTTCAACCTGGCTGGCCGCACCACCGACAACGTCATCTACTGGGACAACATCAGCTTTTCCCCGCAGACCGCAGTGGTGGGCCCGGATGCTCCGGCTCCCACCCCCACCGCGCCGGCGGCCAACGTGATCTCGCTGTTCAGCAATGCCTACACCAACGTTCCGGTGGACACCTGGTCCGCGGTTTGGGATGTTGCGGATCTGGCGGACATCCAGATCGACGGCAACGACACCAAACTCTATACCAACCTGGTTTACGCGGGGATCGAGTTCACATCCCAGCCCATCAACGCCAGCGACATGCTCTATTTCCACATGGATGTCTGGACCCCCAATTCCACAGCCCTGCCGGCCGTTTTCAAGATCAAGCTGGTGGATTTCGGAGCGGACGGCGCCTATGCCGGCGGTGACGACTCGGAACACGAGCTAAGCTTCGATGCCACCACCACCCCGGCCCTGGTGAGCAGCGCCTGGATCGGCTTCGACATTCCCCTAACCGCTTTCGCGGGACTGGCAAGCCGCGCCCACCTGGCCCAGATGATCATTGCCGGAACCTTGGGCACCGTGTATGTGGACAACGTCTATTTCCGCAGCAACACCACCGCCGCGGACGACCACAATGCAGTGCCAGTGCCGGCCCGGCTGGGAACCAACCACCCCAATCCCTTCAAACCCACCACCACCATCAGCTACACGCTGGACAAATCCGCCCACGTGGCCCTTCAGGTCTTCGACGTTAAAGGACGCCTGGTGGAAACCTTGGTGGACGCCGTTAAAACCGCCGACACCCATTACCAGGCCTGGAATGCCTCCGCGGCTGCCCCGGGCGTTTATCTGTATCGCCTTACTGTGAACAACACAGTAGTGGATACCAAGCGGATGCTTCTGCTCAAGTAAATTCAGGGCTGGCCGCTTTCAGGCTGGCATGAATCGGGTATATACAACCCAAAAGAAAAACCTCAATTAGGAGATAACATGAGAAAGCTAAAAATACTTTTACTGGCGGCCTTCGCGCTGGCGCTGACGGCCGGATTGTTTGCCCAGTACACCACAGTTGATTTTGAGTCGGGAGGAACCGGCGCCAACTGGACCTGGGTGGTGGGGGAAAACGGAACCAATCCAGACCTGTTGTTCATCGACAATCCTTACTGGGGTGGGATTAACACCAGCTTTACCGTTGCCCACTTCACTGCTTTGGATGCTGGTCAGGATTGGGCTTTGTGCTACTCCGACGACATCGAGCCCTTTGTCTTTGACTCTACAAACACCACAGTCAAGATCATGGTGTATAAATCTGTCCTAAGCAATGTGGCTATCAAATTCGAAGGAACAGGTCCAGCAGTTGAAAAGGTGATCGCCAATACCGTTGTCAATCAATGGCAGGAACTGACCTTCGATTTTACCAGTGCCTTGGGAAACACCTACAATAGATTTGTGCTCATCCCGGATTTCGCGCCAAGGAATCAGGATAATCAGATCTATTTCGATAACATTGTCCTTCCCGAGGGGAACGTAACCCCCCCGGCTGAGCCTACTGTCGCCGCCCCCGCCCCGACTGAGAATCCTGTAGATGTGATCTCCATCTACAGCGATTCCTATACCAACCTACCAGGGACGGATTTTAACCCTAACTGGGGTCAGCAAACAATAGTAACAGTGAATGTGCCGATCGCGGGCAACAACACCCTGCGCTATCAAAACCTAAATTATCAGGGCACGCAATTCACCAACCAGGATGTTTCAGCCTATGAAGCCTTGCATGTGGACTTCTGGACAGAAAATTCAACGGATCTGGGCATTTACCTTATCAGCCCTGGCGCTGAGACTGAATATGTGTTCACCATTGTGCCGGGAGAGTGGGTTAGTGTGGACATCCCCTTGTCGCATTTCGTGCCGCCGGTAAATCTGGCTAACGTCTTCCAGTTCAAGGTTGAAGGAAACGGAAGTATCTGGTTTGACAACCTCTATTTCTGGAAGAATCCCACTGCTCAGGGAACCGACGCCACGTTAAGCGATCTAAAAGTCGACGGCAGCACAATTTCAGGATTTGCCCCGTTGACAGTAGCCTATACCTATGGGCTGTTGGAGAACACAGTTGTCGTTCCTCAGATCACTTCAGTCACCACCAACGATCCCAATGCCAGCTACGTCATTACACAGGCTGCGGCTGTACCGGGGATCGCCACTGTACAGGTGACCGCTCAGGATGGCATCACCACCAAGACCTACTCGGTAGCTTATACGATCATGTATCCGAACTCGGTGCCACCAGTGCCGACATATGCTCAGGCCAACGTGATCTCCCTTTTTAGTGACGCTTATGCCGACGTTGTTGTAGACACCTGGCTAACCCCTTGGTCACAAGGAACATACGAAGAGGTAATAGTGGCAGGCAATCCTGTTAAGAAATACACCAATTTGACCTTTGCAGGAATAGAAACTGTGGGGCCAAATCTGCTCGACGTCTCCGCCATGACCCATGTGCATATCGATGTCTGGAGCCCGGACGCCAATGACTTCAAGATCAAGCTGGTTGACTGGGGCGCCGACGGTGCCTGGAGCGGCGGCGACGACACGGAACATGAACTGATCTATCCGGCGCCTGCCACAGGACAGTGGATCTCCTACGATATACCCTTGTCGGCTTTCACAGGCCTGAACATCACCGGTAACATGGCCCAGTACATCCTGTCAAAAGGGCCGGCGGGAACCCTCTATATGGACAACTTCTACTTCTATACCGGGCTGAATATTCCTGCCAATGTGACTATCACCGCTTCTCCCACGCAGATCAGTATCACTTGGGATCCCGTTCCGGGAGCATCTTCATATACTGTTTACTCCTCCAGCGATCCCCTGGGTACCTTTGTGCCTGTAACAGACGGAACTTATGCCGGTACCAGCTGGACCTCCACCAGTACGGCATCGCCCAAATTCTTCTACGTTAAGGCCAGCAATGACTGATGTCACCCACTGCCTGACAGATAAGCTGCCGGGCAGCGCAACCCATCAGTCTGGCTGGATAAGATGCCGGATTTGGAAACAGTTTCCGGACAAGTTGGACAAAAACAACGAGATCAGCCGGTACGTTGCTGTATCGGCTGATCCTTTTTTTCCAAATCTCAACAACGGAAAAGCAAAGAGTGATGAACCCAGATAAAACTGACAGATACCAACTGCTGCCCAGCGGCGAATTCATCATCACGGATTACAACTCCGCGAAGCCTTTTGCCAGCTTCTTTCCGGGCATTGCCGGTAATAACGACATTCCCATGTGGACCCTGTATGTGAATCGTGGACAATGCGTCTGCAGCATGGGAGTGGAAGGTAAACACCACCCCATCATGGAATTTTTGCCGGCCAACTGGGCCTATAATTTGGTTTCCACCCAGGGCTTCCGAACTTTTGTCAAATTCCCCGGCCAGTCTGTCCAATCCTTCTACGAACCCTTCCAAAACAACCTCCGAGACCAACCTATAAAGAAAATCCAGCGCGCGATCATCTCACCGACGGATCTGACCTTGGAAGAAGAGAACAACACTCTGGGCCTGAAATTCACGGTTCAATATTTCAACCTTCCCCAGGCTGACTTTGCCGGGTTGGCGCGCAGGCTGACCATCCAAAATCTGGGCTCAGAGCCCATTACCCTCCAGGTTTTGGATGGCTTGCCGCTCATCGTACCATACGGGCTGGACGATTATGGCCTGAAACACCTGCGGCGTTTGTTTGAAGCTTTTGCGGAGGTCACCAACGTCGAACATAACATACCTTTCTTCAAGCTGAAAGTGGAGCCCTCTGACCGTCCGGACGTGGTGAGGATCCGCAAGGGCAATTTCTATCTGGGCTTTGGCCCGGATCACCAACTGGTTTCCCCAATCTATGATCCAGCCAGGATCTTCGGCGTAAGGGGAGATTACAACTATCCGGAAAAGTTTCTAACCACAGCCTGGGACGAGCTTGCTTCCGGGCAGATCTTTGAAAACCGTCTGCCTTGCGCGATGGGATCTTTTGAAACTACAATAGCCGTAAACCGCACTTACACCTATACCTCAGTTATTGGCCATGCCAGTTCCGCAACGGCCCTGAATGAACTGGTAAACAATATTATCCAACCCGGATACATTGAGAACAAGGCTGTTCAAAATCAACAGATCGTGTCGGCATTGACCCAAAAGAGCTATGTTTGTAGCTCTGAGCCGCGATTGGATCAATACGCAAGGCAGAATTTTCTTGATAACGTACTGCGGGGAGGCTTTCCCCAAACCATCAAAGGCCGCGAAACCACCACCACCCTGCATTTGTATTCCCGCAAACACGGTGATCTGGAGCGCGATTACAACGATTTCCGGCTAACTCCCACGCCCTATTCCCAAGGCAACGGACATTTCCGGGACGTGAATCAAAACCGGCGCTGCGACCTATTTTTCAACCCGGATGTAAACTCTGACAACATCAGGCAATTTGCCGACATGATCCAGCTGGATGGTTTCAACCCGCTGGTGGTCAAGGAGACCAGGTTCAGGCTGGCTGATCCCGCCAAACTTGAGGACATCCTGACCCGCCACTTTTCCGAGCCCATAAGCGCGGTGGCAGAATATCTGCGCGAATCGTTCACTCCGGGTGACCTGCTTATCCATCTGCGGGATCAGAGTTTGGTGCTCCGGGGCGATCCGGAGGAATTTATCGGCGACCTGCTGGGCATTAGTGAAAAGATCTATGGAACCGAGCATGGGGAAGGCTTTTGGACGGATCACTGGCATTACAATTTGGATCTGCTGGAAAACTACCTGGCCGTCTTTCCGGAGCGGCAACATCATGTTCTGTTTGAAGATAGGACTTTCAGTTTTTACGACAACGTGTACCGTGTCCAGCCCCGGGATGACAAATATATGATCTGGTCAGGAAAGACCATGCAGTTGGATGCCGTGGTTTTTGATGCCGAAAAGCACCAGCTTATCAGCAAGCGTGCCAATGATCAGCAAAAAGTCCGCACCCAGTACGGAACCGGTGAGGTTTATCATACAACCCTGTTTGTAAAACTTCTCTCTCTGGTGCTGAACAAGCTGGCTTCCCTCGATCCGGAGGGAGTTGGCGTGGAAATGGAGGCCGACAAACCCAATTGGTACGACGCCCTGAACGGTTTGCCCGGTTTGCTGGGTTCCAGCCTCTGTGAAACCCTGGAACTTAAGCGCCATATGCTATTTCTGTTGGATCTGATAGCCCGCGACGCCGCTGGCAATTGTCAGGTTTATGAAGAGCTCGATGAGTTTCTGAGCGCTTTGCATGCTCTGCTGGAAGCGGGAGTTTCCCCGCTTGAATTTTGGGACCGGGCTGCATCCGCCAAAGAAAGCCATCGCGCCAAAACCAGGCTGGGAATAAGTGGGCAGGAGATTACCCTCGCTTTCACCCAAATCTCCGGTTTCCTGGAAGCAGGGCTAAAAAAAATAGACACGGGCATTGCCAAAGCGCTCAATACCGAGCACAATGTTGTCTCCTCCTATTTTATAAATACGGTCACCGAATATGAGGAGATCAGGGCCGAGGACGGAGATAGCCCAAAACTAACCGCGCGGGGCCTACCCTGTTTCCGGCCCCAAAAGTTCAGGCAAACGCCTCTGCCTCTTTTCCTCGAGGGCCCCATGCATCAGCTGCGCTGCACGCCAGACCCGGAAGAGGCACGAGACCTGGCGGCCCATGTAAAAAACAGCCCCCTCTATGACCAGAAACTGTGTATGTACAAGGTTACCCAGTCCCTGGCCAGCCAACCTATGGAGATCGGCCGGGCCAGAACCTTCTCTCCGGGCTGGTTCGAGAATGAATCGGTCTGGCTGCACATGGAGTATAAATACCTGTTGGAACTTTTGCGCAAGGGCCTGTATACTGAATTTTATCAGGATTTCCAGCAGGTATTGGTGCCTTTTATGGATCCTGAAGTGTATGGAAGAAGCATTCTGGAAAACTCCTCCTTCATCGTCAGCAGCGCCAATCCCGATCCCTCCCTGCATGGGAACGGGTTCATGGCCCGTCTGAGCGGCGCCACGGCAGAGTTTATCAGCATCCTGCATCTGCTGGTGGTGGGGGAAAAACCTTTTCAACTGGACCGGGACGGGGTTCTGCAACTGTGCTTCAAGCCAGCCTTGCCGGGCTGGCTGTTCACCCGGGAAGCAAAAACCAGCAGATTGCTCATCCAGGGCCAGTGGCAGGATGTGACCTTCGCGCCCGACACTTTCAGCTTTATGTTCCTGGGAGAAATTCTGGTCAGCTATCACAACCCCAACCGCAAAGATACATTCGGTCAGGAATCAGTGTCTCCGGCCAATTGGCAGATATTTGATAAAGAAGGCAACTCACAAACTTTCAAAGGTAGCCAGATATCCGGCGAGAACGCTGTCAGGATACGCGAGCGCAGGATCAGCAGCCTGGAAATCGAGCTCTGTTAGATCATTTGTATAGAACTTTTTATTTGGGAGAATAGGAAAATGAAAGAAATCGAGGCAAAAGTCTCCGCCCTATTGGAAAAAATGACTCTGGACCAAAAACTGGGCCAGATCACCCAACCGGAACGTCAATTCATTACTCCGCAAGAAGTTAAGGAATACCATATCGGCTCCGTCCTGAGTGGTGGCGGATCTGTGCCCGGGGAAAACAAACCCGCGGACTGGATCCAAATGAACGATGCCTACTGGGCTGCCTCCATGGATGGGGATACCAACCATTTGGCCATACCCCTGATCTATGGGATCGACGCCATTCACGGCAACACAAATGTTTTGGGAGCCGTCGTTTTCCCTCACAATATCGGTTTGGGCGCGGCCCACGATCCCGATTTGCTGGAACGCGTGGCCTCCGTCACTGCCAAAGAGATCGCCGCAACTGGAGTCGACTGGACCTTTGCCCCCACCTTGGCTGTGGCTCGCAACGATCATTGGGGCCGCACCTACGAAAGCTATTCCGAAGATCCCAAGATAGTGGCGGCCTACGCGCCCAGATTTGTCAGGGGCCTGCAGGGCGATTTCACTCCGGACAAGGTGATCGCCTGCGCCAAACACTGGATCGGCGATGGCGCCACTCTGCACGGTATCGACCAGGGCGACATGTGCATCAGCGAAGAAGAACTGCGCAGGATCCACCTGCCGCCGTATCGCGCGGCTGTGGATGCCGGAGTGCTCACCGTGATGGTCTCGCTTAGCAGCTGGTTCGGGGAAAAATGCCACGGGCACCGTTTCCTGATCACCGACCTGCTGAAAAACGAACTTGGTTTCAACGGTTTCGTGATCTCCGACTGGGACGGGATCGACTATCTATCCGAGGATTACGGTGAAGCGGTGGTGATGTCTCTGAACGCTGGTCTGGACATGTTTATGATCACCGCCAGATGGAAGGAATTCATCCAGCTCGCGAAGCACAATGTGGAAAGCGGCCGCATTCCCCTGGCTCGGATAGACGATGCCGTCAGCAGGATCCTGCGGGTAAAATTCCTGGCCGGCATGTTTGACAAGCCGCGTCCGGCCTCGCGGGAATTGTCTCTGGACCACTCCAGTTTTGGCTGCGCGGAACACCGTGACGTTGCTCGTGAGGCGGTGCGCAAGTCTTTGGTGATGCTCAAAAATGAAGGTGGCATCCTGCCCTTGGCCAAAACCGCCCGCATCCTTGTAGCGGGAAAAAATGCCCACAACCGCGGTCACCAGTGCGGTGGATTCACCGTTGCCTGGCAAGGCGTGAACGACAACCAGCCCCAGGAAGGCGGAATATATAAACAAGCCGATGAGGGAAAATCTCGCTCAGCCGCTTCCCTGAACGCGGAATCGCATGGTTCGGCGATCATTGGCGGCCATTCTGTCTGGGAGGGAATTTCGGCAGTCGCCACCAATGCGGAGTTAAGCGTCGATGGCAGCGCCGCTGATCCCAACCGGCACGACCTGGCGATCGTGGTGATCGGAGAAGTGCCCTACGCTGAAATGCTTGGGGACATCAGGATCGAAGGATTGGCCAAGAGTTTAAATATCGGCGTGGGCTCCACTTCCGAAAACATCCCGGTTGTGGATAAAGGCCCCTACGGTGCTCATTTATACTTGCATGAGCTGCATCCGGAAGATCTGGCCACCATCAAGAACATCAACGCCAAAGGCATTCCCGTGGTGGCGGTGATGATCTGCGGTCGGCCCCTGGTGATCAACCAGGAACTGGATGAATCACGGGCTTTCGTTGTGGCCTGGTTCCCCGGGTCTGAAGGACAGGGAGTGGCGGACGTGCTGTTTGGTGATCATCCGATGCAGGGAAAGCTGAGTTTTTCCTGGCCCAGATACGATGATGAAAACTGGAATTTGGGAGATCCGGGCTATAACCCTCTATTTCCTTATGGATACGGGCTGGAATACGATTAATCACGGCCTCTATTTTAAATTGTGGAAGTAAATCCGCTTCATCCCTGGATTAGCCTGAAAGCTACTGCCGGTGGTGTCACACGCCGCTGTGGCAATGATTGGATCGGGTTCATGGGTCCACCACCACCCTGGATATAAACTGACACCCAAAGCTGCAAGAAGTGACACAAGGGGAAAGTGGGGATAAGGCTTTGATTGGTGGCGAGATACGATGGACTGGTTATGGAAATGTCCAAGCGCTGATTTGGACGTATTTGGACTGTTTGGTGACACTATTATTGCAAATTAGCGAGGCGTTTGGACAGGCTTTGGAAAGAGCAGTTGGGAAATCGGAACTTTGAAATTAGAAAAACCGCAATTGGAGTGCGATTGTGCCGATCAGGAAAGCTCCGTAATTCCAATCCGAGTCTAAAACAAGAACCGGGTAGTCTATATTAAATGGTTGGAGGATAATCTGTTGCCTGCGGTGGTCGATTTGCACCTTCTTGATGGTGAGACCATCGTCAGTCCTTACAACTGCAATTTTACCATCGGCATTTTCCCAACTCAGATCGCTCTTGATGACCACAATGTCCTGATGCAGGATCACAGGCTCCATACTCCTGCCATTTACTTGAAAGACAGTATATTGCTTGGGGTTACCGGTTAGGAATGAGACTGGCAATTGAATTTGACCCATCTGACTCCACTCGTCCTTGATCTCCATAGGAGGTCCGGCAGCTATCTCTCCTACTATGGGAAAGGTGATCGATCTGGTGGGATCGAAGCCCTGATTGGTGATGGGATGCAGGATTGGAGAGATGATGGCTGGAGTTGGTGTATCTTGATTGTTTAGGTTTGTAGGGGCCTGATTGGACTGGATCAGCTCTTGAAACTCATCCTTGGCATACATGGAGCCGCTTCCGGTAAAGAGCCAGTGGATATTGATCTGATCTTTAGAGAGTGCTTCCAGGAACTCCGGATCGGGATAACGCTCATTCAACTTGTAGCGGGAAAGTGAGGCACGGGAGATGCCATACTTAGTGGCAAACTGGTAATCCTTGAGGCGCATGGCCTTGATCACCAAGCTAAGGCGCTGTCCGATAGTCGGTTTATTCATCGTGGTCTCCATATAGAAACTTTGCCATTGACTATATCCGCATGGCTGCAAGATTAGTTCCAGATGCCATTCTGCTGCAAGGCGGTTTGGAGTCAATACTAAAGATTATAGTGTGACCCAGGTGGATTATAAAGTATTGCCGGAGAATGCGTAAGAAAGCTGGCAAACTCGCAGAAAGGACTTCCCAAGGTTCTGCGCTTGTGGTTCTTAGCACCCTACTAAATACATAAGAGAGGTGTAGAATGACTACCAAGAAACGCTGCCAAGCGGAAGTGCCGAAACGAGATGGTCAGGGCAATGTCCAAGCGGGTACCCCTGTCCAAGCGGGGGGTCAAAAACTGCCTAACTCATTGATAACTATGATGAGAGGCCAAAATGTCCAAGCGCTTGACCGCATTTTTCAAGATTCCCGGCTGAAATGTCCAAGTGGGTCGCAGTATTTGAAGGATTTGGACATGGACATTAATGTGGATTTGATCTGGTTACCCATTGATAGGGTTGCCATGCTGTTGAACAAGAACCTGAAGACGATCAGAAGGATGGTGGATGCCGGGAAACTAAGCTCCCTCAAGCATCAGATCCCCACCAAGAACGGAGCCACGATCAAGACCTTTGTGTTGGCAACTGAAGAGATCATTCAAGCAGAATATGATAGGTTCAGAGATAGCCTGCGCAAACCGGAGATGTACTTTGAGGAAACGATCGATCTGGGCGAGCATAGCTATCCCAGCGTGTTCCTGGTCTATTACGAGAGCGGTAAGGATCTGGCTGCGAAGGTCAGAGAAAAGTCAGGAGGTTCAGATGTTTCCCTATAGCGGTAGACCGACTGAGGAGTTCCTGAGAGAGTATCGCAGAAAGCTGAGTGAACTGCAAGAACTGATGGAAAGCCAGGGACTGAAGCTGGAGATCAAGAGCGGTGGCAGATGCAAAGTAGCTCCAGAGGTAAGGGCTGGAGTTAGTGGAGAAGGTGATGCGCCTGTCGATTATAGCTTCCTGCTCGCTTACCGCCAGCAATACAATGCCAAGGCCAAGGATGATAGTTCAGAGGACGATCTGGAGTCGGAGACGGTCTATGAGACGTTAGAGGACTATCAGGAGTTCGAGCGTAAGCTCACTCTGATCCACGAAGCCAAGGAAAATGGTGTGGTGATCGACTTCGGCAGTGACTTTCTCGATCTAGCTCCGGTGGAAGAAGAAAGGCTGTTATACAGGGATGAGGCTCAGCTCTATGGCAGGTTCTGCCAGGAAGTGATGCGCAGAGTGTATGGAGCTGAGTCCAAGGTCCTGGCTTGGAAACGGATCACCAGTGACTATAACGGCAAGAGACTGGTGCCGGAGCTCTACAATCTCAAAGGACCTCGAAAAGAGCGGGCACTACGAGAATGGCTGCGTGTCTATCATGAGACCAATCTGGATATGTATGCCCTGATCCACAAGAGCAAGGGCAAGTACAAAGAACGCAAGATCAGCTATCAAGAACAGCAATACCTGCTGCATCTGCTGCTTAATCCTAACCGCATCAAGATCGGCTCTGCTATCGTTAACCTCAAGCAGATGGCAAGAAACGGGATCATTGAATCCCAAGCCAATGAACGCACGCTCAGACGCTGGTGCATGGAATGGGCTGCCAAGCATCCGGCTGAATGGTATCAAGCCAGAGATGGCAGCAAGTATGTCTCAGAGAATGTCATCAAGAGCATTATGAGAGATGATAGCACTCTGCAAGTGGGACAGGTCTGGGTAGCGGATGGACATACCCTCTCCTTTGATATCCTCAACCCTCAGACCGGCAGAGCCCAACGCATGACCATGATCATGGTGATGGACTGGGCGAGCCGATATCCGGTGGGAGCATCACTCGCCTTCACCGAAGATAGCCAGCATATCCTGACCGCCTTCCGCAACGGCTTTATCAACTGCGCTCAGATCGCCGATAACAATAGCGGTACCATGGCAGTGATACCTGAATATGTCTATCTGGATAACGGCAAAGCCTTCCGAGCCAAGCTCTTTCATGAGCAGTGGGAAGAGCATGATCTGAACAAGGAACTGGGAGGTATCTTCCCAAGATTGGGGATCGGAGTTAGGTTCGCCGAGAGTTACAATGCCAAGGCTAAGATCATCGAGCGCTTCTTCAAGACCTTCCAGGAGCAGTTTGAGCGGTTCATCACCACTTTCAGAGGCGCATCGGTGGATGATAAGCCATCAACTTTGAGCCGTAATGAGAAGTGGGCAAAGAAACTATATACCGGAAAGCCTCCGACCATTGAAGAGACGATGCAGATGATCGCCTTCTATGTGCGCTTCTGTTATGGCGAGACTCCACACACCTCGCTTAACAGACGCACGCCTTATGAGGTCTTCAGTGCTGCCAGGATAGAGGCAAAGCACCAAATCGAGGTCTCCAGGCTCAACTTCCTGATGATGGCGATGGAACGCAAGAACATCCGCGCAGAAGGCATCAGGCTGGATAAGAAGGTCTACTGGCACCGGGAACTGGTCAATCACGTAGGACAGCCCTGCATCATCAGGTTCGATTACAGTGATGCCAGATGGATCGTGGTCTATGACAAGAACGATGTCTTCATCTGCCAGGCAGCCCTCCGTAAGGCGCAGCATCCGTTCATTGAAGTCTCGATGGACAAGGCAGTCTCGCATAAGGAACTCAGTAAAGAATACAACGAGATCAAGGGCCTCAGGCGAGAGAAAGAACGCAGTGCCAAGAAGTGGGTTGCGAACTCACAGAAGGCGGTTGATGCCCTGCTCAAGAACTCCACCGCCAAGCAGGAGAAGCTGGAGGATCAAGGTGCCAGAGCAATCTTCAGCAGTCCACCCATGCTGGATGCGCTACCCAAGGACAGTGATGAGATCATCGAGGAGATGACCAGAAAGGCGATGCTGAGGCTTCCAAAGCATCCAGATATGTTGAGTCCTGAAGAGCGGGAAAACCTGGACGTAGATGAGAAAGAGAGACTGGCAGAGCAGGAGAGGGATAGCATAATCCTCAAGGAAATCAAAGAATCATTCGATAGGATCGGAATCGATTATCAAGGTAGCAATAAAGATACACCGATATCCTGGAAGACTTTCTTCAGTAAAACAGCAAGAGAGTACTACAAATCAGAACATAGAACCATTGTGGAACAAGAAGCATCAAGTGAAGATCGAACTGCCACTGGCGCCGCAACAACCGATGAGGTAAGTATAGATGATGAGGAGAAACCTCAAGCCGAAACAAGCCCCATTAATACCGAAGCACTCGATGATTACCAAGCACAGGATGAGACCAAGAATGGGCAGTCACCGTTCGCACATCTCTCCAGAAAAGAATTCTTAGATCTAATCGGGATAAACAAATAGGAGGAGATGATGAAACAGGGAACACTTGTCAGAACTCAGAACGTAATCGCTGCCGATAAATGCATCGAATACCTGTTAACACGGCCCAAACTGGAGATGGTAGGACTTGGGCTATTGTACGGCAGACCAGGATTGGGAAAGACCACTTATGCCAGCCGGATAGCCTTCAGTCAGGGATATCTCTATCTCAGACTGGAAGCAACTACCACACCCAAGGCCTTTGCATCCAAGCTGCTCTTAGCCCTATACAAGAGATTTGGCATGGGAGAGTACATTCCGTACGGTACAGCTAACGACCTTTTCATGATGTGTATAACGGTTCTGGAGGATCACAAGGATACGATCATAGTGGTTGATGAGATAGACTACGCCTTCCGGCATCCCCAACTCTTAGGGGCCATCAGGGATATAGTGGATGTAACCACAGCGATAGTGATCCTGGTCGGGATGCAGAATGCCAAGGACAAGCTCAACCAGATCAACGAGTATTACTTCGACAGATGCAACTTCTTCTATGAGTTCCAGGACCTGCCCAAGAAGGATATTGCTCAGTTGTGTAATGAGATCTTGGAGATCAAGTTCCATCCTGATATTGTGGAATATATCCACTTCCACTCCTGTGGGAATGTCCGTAAAGCCATGAAGTTAATCCGCTCAGTGGAAGAGATCGGTAGATACAAGAACCTTGAAATAGTATCCCAAGCAGATCTGGATGATTGAGGCGATGATGACGGATAAAGAACTTTTCCTCAACTTCATCAATCAGTATGATCGACTTTTCAATGCAGACCTTATTGCCCAGTTGACCAGTGTCAGCATTGATACTATCGAGAAGCTACTTCCAGAACTACTCCAAAGCCAAGCGATCAAGCAGATAGAAGATAGTCCACCCATCTATGTTCGAGCCAACCGCTTCCAAGCCAGGATCGGGTATCAGCACTACAAGGGCTGGACATTCAGCATAACAGACGCCCACAAGCTGCTGGATATCCTGGAACAAGGCAGATATAAATCCATCCGAGAGATTGCTCAAGACATCGGCAAATCTAGGCAATGGGTCTATATCTATCTGGAAGCTCTTGCATCGATAGAGGTTGTAGACCTGAGGCAGCACATATACGTGGTTATCTCCCGCCAAAACGTGCCCAAAATCGGCAGAAAAGTCCAGAAAGGTATCCTGGGTCAACTCCGGAGTTTGAATAAAATGGGGTGGTATAGATTAACATGTTAATGATCCTTGGACATGGTCGTATCACGGTGTTATGAAATTGAACATAAATCGATGGAGAGTTAACTGAGCATCTAGCTCTGTACGAACAGTACTTCAGAAAGGTAGGTTGTTGTCTTCCATGTAACGGCAATCCCAACTCAAAACGCAGTTTTTTTACTAGCGTTGAAACCGGCAATACCAATGATAAAACGATCTATATGATCTGATTTTGAAGAGTCTTTCAAGAAAAAAACTCCCCGCCAAGCAGGGAGTAGATCTCGCTATTATGATTGAGTTTATAGTTTCCTATGGCAGAGCCACCAGTCCAGGCATTCGTATTCGCCAGTCTTGGCTTCCTCTAAACGCTGTTTGGCACTATCGACGTCTTTGGGTGGCGGAACGATCACGTGATCGCCAAACAATTCACCCTTAGGCCAACTGGCAGGCATCGCAACCTTATTCTTATCCGCGATTTGCATGGCTTCCACGGCTCTAAGGATCTCATCCATGTTGCGGCCAAGTTCCTGGGGATAGTAGAGCATGATACGGATTATGCCGTCGGCATCAACGATAAAGACCGCACGCACCGTATTGGTTCCTTTACCGGGATGAATCAATCCAAGTTTATCAGCAACAGCGCCGGTATCGGCGATGATGGGGAATTGAATCTCCACGCCAAGATTTTCCTTGATCCATTCTTCCCATTTAATATGAGCAAAGACCTGATCAACGCTCATTCCGATCAATTCACAGTTTAGGGCTCTGAATTTGTCATAGCGTTGTTGGAAGGCCACAAACTCGGTGGTGCAAACCGGTGTGAAATCGGCAGGATGGCTGAAAAGCACAAACCACCTGCCTCTCATGTCATCGGGTAGGACTTTTTCGCCCCGTGTGGTTTGGACTTTCATCTGCGGGAATTTGTCTCCCAGTAAGGGGATTCCTTGTTTTTCGTTGTCTTGCATTAGTCTCTCCTTATTATTAATACGCTTTTACGATAAGATATCGCAATTTTCCTTCTGCCAATGTCCTCAGGCGTCCGTGTCTATCTCCAGTTTGCTGACGACTCTGGTAACGAACTCAAGCAGGATCTGAGCTGATTCGGTTTTGCCAAAATCGTAGATGAAGGGGCGTCCTTGGTCACTGCTGAGGCCTATATTGCGGTCGAAGGGCAATTGAGCCAGCAGATCAAGATTGTAATCCACAAGCATCTTGGGAATTCCCTCTCCTGTAAAGAGGTCAATCTTTTCTCCGCAATGGGGGCATTTGATGAACGACATGTTCTCAATGATTCCCAAAACGGGGATATCCAGTTTAACGGCAAAATCAAGGCTCTTGCGCACATCAATCACTGCAAGGTCCTGGGCCGAACTCACCACAATGGCACCATCGATCTTTTCCAGAAGCTGGACTACGGACAATGGCTCGTCCCCTGTGCCGGGAGGGCAATCCACAATCAGATAATCCAGGCTACCCCAAGCTGTTTTTTGGATCATGTCCTTGAGAGCGTTCATTTTAAGGGGGCCGCGCCAAATTAGGGCGGAATCCGCATCTTCCAGCAAATGGGCGATGGAGAGGATGTGGAAATTGTCATGAAGTCTGACGGGTTCGATAAATCCCTCGGAACTTGCCGAAGCCCTGACTCCCTCTGTCCCGGTCAAACGAGCCACGGAAGGGCCGTGCAGGTCTGCGTCCAGCAGGCCCACATTCTTACCCTGCATGGCCAGGCCATAGGCGAGGTTAACGGCAAGGGTAGATTTTCCAACTCCACCCTTGCCGCTGAAGACCATGATGCTGTGTTTGGTGTTGTTATTGGCTACCATCGTTTCTTCTGACATTAATTATCCTTATTATTTTCCAGTTGTTTTTCCAGCCAGTCCAGCTGTTTCCGCAACTCGTTCTTTTGGGCTTCCAGGTCAGCGCGGGAATAGCTGGATAACTCCCGATCTTCGGCTGGCCTTTCATAGTAATCGGGGTTCCAGCCCCAACCGCCCCGCCGAAAACCGTAACCACGACCGGGACAGCATCTGTATCCCCACCTGTTACCGCGGCCCATAAATCTACCAAATCCACCCCTGACGGTGGCTCCAAATCTTCCGCAAGGCCCCAAACCTCTACCGGGCCGACCATTGCCATAGGGTCCAGTTCCATCTTGATTAGGCATGATTACACTCCTTCTGGTAGTTGATTGTTTTTTAAGGCGTCATATGCTTCACGGACAGTCATTCCACCCGCTCCTGTGTATATCTTCAGCTGCATAGTGGCCAGAATGGCGGCGGCATTTCCACCGGGTCCGTTACCGGTGATTAGTACGTCCGGCGCATGATCAAAGATGTGTTGGGCAGTTTTGGGTCCGGCTCCGTGGGCTACATTGACTATCTCCCGGTTGTCGATGGTACTGATTTCTTCTATATCCTCATCATAGAAGAGGATGAAATCCGTACGTCCGAAACGGGGATCGATCTTGGAGTCCCAGTCTGTGCCGGTTGTTGTGAAAGCTATTTTCATTTTAACTCCTTGCTTATGCTTTGCCAGATTATGTCAAAGCGGGTTTTCCATTTCCCGGGATTATACTCCACAAGGCTTTGGCCAAGTGTGATGGCCCGGGAGAAATCTTCATCATAAGGAAGGTCATCCAGATGCCGGATGCCTTGTTGGTCCAGGAAGTCCTTGATTTGAGCGGTGATCTGGGGATTGAGATCTGCCTTGTTGATAAGGCAACCTGCCGGGATATTGAATTGTGCTGTCAATTGCCAAACTCTTTGCAGATCACTAAGTCCGGATAGGGTGGGTTCGGTCACCAAGATCACGAAATCAGCGCCGGAAAGGGAAGATATCACCGGACATCCAATCCCCGGCGATCCATCCACCAGGATATAATCCATGCCAGTGCGCAGGGCTTCCTGTTTGGCCTCTTTCTTGACCTTGGCGACCAGTTTGCCGGAGTTATCCGCTCCTATACCCAGTTTGGCATGCACAAGTCGGCAACCGAACCTGGTATCTGAAACAAAGCATTGCCCCACCATTTGCTGGGGCAGGGAGATGGCTTGGGCAGGGCAGATCTGATTGCAATAACCGCAGCCTTCACAGTCCAGAGGATTCACTTTGTAAATACTGCTGGCATGGCTGATTGCATTGAAGCGGCAAACTCTCTCACACTCCCAGCAGCCAATGCACATGCCGGGATCGATCTCCGCCTTAACTCCGCTGTAGAAATCCTCGCTGGTCCGGATCTCCGGCTTCAAGATCAGGTGCAAGTCAGCCGCATCCACATCACAATCAGCCATCACAGCCTTGGGAACAATAAAGGCCAGAGCGGCAGCCACCGAGGTTTTACCGGTTCCGCCTTTTCCGGAGATGATCACGATCTCTTTCATATCGTCCTCGGTAAAGCGTCCAGTTTTTGCAGGATGGCGTCCAGTCCCTGACGGAATTGTTCCACCTTGGGATAGATGATCTCACCTCTGGAATACAGTTCCGCGATCTCCCGCCGGTTGGGCAGGACCGCCCAGACGGGAATCTTTTCGGCTTCGCAATAGCGGAAAACATCTTCATTCCCGATTCCCTGGCGGTTTATCACCACGGCTATGGATTTGCCCAGATGCCGCATGGTATCCACGGCCAGGCTGAGGTCATAGAGCCCAAAGGGAGTCGGTTCCGTGACCAGGATAACCATATCCGCATGCTTGGTGGCGTTGATCACCGCGCAAGAGGTGCCTGGCGGGCAGTCTTGAAAGGTGATATTTGTTTCCGGGCAGTTGGTTCTTACATAATCCAGGGTTTGGCCGATCAAGGGCGAGGCCATTTCCACGCCAATATCCAGCTTGCTTTCAATAAAATCCAGTTTACCCAGCCTGTAATGGCGGAGATATCCCAAAGGCTGATCCCGCATGGGCAGTGCTCCCACGGGGCATAGCTCGCTGCAAGCATGGCAGGAATGACATAGCTGGGGAAGCACCATGATGGTCTCGCCCAGTTTCAAGACTGCGTTGTATAGGCAGACTTCCGCGCATTTTCCGCAGCGGGTGCAGAGTTCTTTCTCCCATTGGGGCACCAGCCTGAACATCTGCTGCTCTCTGATGAGGTCGCCTTTGATGAATATCCCGCTATTGGGCTCTTCCACATCCAGATCCACCAGAGTCACGCGGGTGCTTTCAGCGGCACGCAGGGCCAGATTGACCGCTAGAGTGGTCTTACCGGTTCCGCCTTTTCCGCTCGCAATGGCAATCTTCATCAATGGTCGCAGCGATTATCGCCAGATTCCAATTTCCCCTGCAGGTAGAGATTGACCAATATCTCAAGAGAGAAGGGAGGAACTCCCACAACTACCTTGATCCCGTTCTGGCACATCAATTCCTGGGCTTTTATGCCCATACCTCCGGCAATCACTACCGTGCATCCAAGTTGATGTAAAAATGCCGGGTGTGATCCAGGCTCATGCGTGGGCGGATCGACTGTTTCCTGTTTGATTATCTTGCCGTCTTCGATAGTGAAAATGGCAAAGGCTTCGCAATGCCCAAAATGAGAGCTGAGTTCCCCCTGGGCTGTTGGAATGGCTATCTTCATCCGTACAACCTTATTCATTCTGAAGCTTCCAGTTCTCTGATCCTGTAGTCCAACCATTGGATCTCTTTGGCCAGAGCTTGTTTTCTCTCGCGCAGCTCCGCCAAAGTATATTCATAGATATATTCTTGGTCGGTTCCTGCATATGGGTTATTGTCTTCCTGCGGGGTTCGGCCGTGCCGGTGCCTGTGGGCCTGTCCCTGGGGGGATCCCCCGGCACCCAGTCCACGGCCTGGCCTTCCCATGCCGTGGGGTCCTGTTCCGTCATTGTTGGGCATTTCTACCTCCTCGATAGCATTTGCCGCATTTTCTGCAGCGGTTTTGATAGCATTCTTCCAGCGAAATCAGATGGGGCGAATTGCACTGTGGGCAATGGAAGATGTTTCTTTCGCTGGTTTCAGTGTAAACACCGCAATCCTTACAGAGCCAAACATGGCTTTCCAAAGTGATCTCCCCGCCCTCGATAAGCAGGTTGCTGCCCTCCACGAGAGCGGTGGCAAACTTGTTTCTGGCTTTCTCGTAGATGCGGGTGAGTGTGGGCCGGGAAATCTGCATCTGGACCGCAGCCTGTTCCTGGGTCAGGTGCTCGTAATCCAGCCAGCGGATCGCTTCGTACTCATCCAACGAAAGCACTACACTTTTTCGCTGCCCTTCCATCCTGCCAAAGGGCCTGAATCCCTTTACTGCAGGTGTCGATTGGACATTCCTGCGGATGCAGTTTCTTCCCATTGTAACCTCGCTATATTGAACATATGTCCAAAATATTGTGGCTTTGGATTCTGTCAATAGATTTATTCTATCCGGTCTTTGCTCGTTGTCCAAGAGAAACTGGAAGCAGAACCTCATTTGAATCGCTGGTTCATAAATCGAAAACCTAGAGGTCTTATCACACGTAAATGATGCCAATGATCCTCTCCAAGCATGTTTGAGGTGAATCGAATCTAATGTTTAAATATGAGAGTGTTCTTGAAGGTTTTTTGCGCAGTTTCGTTATATGGATCGAAACTTTACAGACACTAAACAGGAGAACTCGACTATGATAGTGTGGTAGTTACTTTGAATTGCAGAAAGCCTGTCATGATTTGCAATTATCGGTGATCTGATTTGCAGAAAGCTTGTCAAAAACTACCTAAATGGATCTTGGTAAGGATGAGCAAGGATGTCCTATGATGCGACAGTTTGCAGTTTTCGCTGCACAATTTGCAGTTTTCGTCGTCACTTTGCAGCCATCACCGGGCACGAGAATATCGGCCTCACGATCGTGGTCACGGAAGGCTTTGGCAAGATCACCATGGCCCGAAAGACCTTCGATCTGCTCAAAAAATTCGAAGGCAAGACAACCTCCATCCACGGCCGCACTCAGATCCGCGCCGGCGTCATCCGCCCCGAGATCATCGTTCCCCTGCCCTTCGATGAAAAGGAACTGGTGGTCAAGGAAGCCGCGATGCCGCTGCTGGAGCCGGGAACCCTGATCCGCGTTATCCGGGAGCCCAATTTCGGCAAGATCGCCAAGGTCACCGCGCTGCCTGAAGAGCTTACCAAAGTGGAATCCGAGACCCTCGTGCGCGTGCTGGAAGCCCAGTTTGAAGACGGCACCAAGATGATCCTGCCCCGCGCCAACGTCGAGGTGATCGAAACCTGAACTAACTTAATAACGCCATCATCACCAGGCGGTTTTCGGACCGCCTTTTTGCTGTCCGGTCAGATCAGGCTAAAAATTACGGACATTCAGCTTTTTCCAACTTTTGCTTGACAGCATCATTTGACCAATCAGACTGGTAACTGCGCAGGTGAAACTGGCAAAGATGCATGTATATCAATTCATACTGATAAGATATGCGTAGTCTCTGTGCTTTTGTATATATTTGACCTTAAGTGGGTTCAATGTGAACCCATGAACAGGATTCGTAAACGCCGGGAGTCCGTGTCCACCCGAGACGATCATATGCTCCGGGTTCAAACGTTCGAAAGTATTCTGCCGGATCAAATTTATAGTCCGGCACCTTACCTGAAAACCACTAAGAACAGGGAGCTAAAATGAGAACCATTTTTGTTATTCTTGCGGTTTTGGCGCTGGCAGCAAGCTTGCCGGCGATCACCAAAACCTGGACCGGAGGCGATATACTCACCGACTGGGGACGCGCCGCGAATTGGAGCCCCTCCGGGGCACCCACCAGCGCGGACGACGTGACCATACCCGGAGGCCTGGCCAGCTATCCCACCACCTCGTTGAACGCCGGAGTCTGCAACAACCTGACCATTCAAAACGGTGGCCGGGTGACAGTTGCCGGCCAGCATCTCACAGTTTACGGAACCATGTACTCTGAAGGAAACCTAAGCATGAGCAGCCCCAATGGGCAGCTTACGGTGTATCAGGGCATGACTTTCGGCATCGGGTCCTATGTGTCGATCTCCAACCCCACGGCCACCATCAAAAGCCGTAGTCACATGACCTTCCAAGCCGGTTCTTCAGTATTTTTCTCGATGGGGTTCATCGATTTTACGGGTTCCACCTGGTCCTATCTGGAAAACCACAGCGCCAATACCAAACTTAATAATGTCACAGTGGACAAGACCAGTGGCGCAGCCCTGGCTTTCAGCAACGCCTCCACCCAGGATCTGGTCATTTTGGGAAATTTGGTAGTGAACGATGGCAGCAACACATACAACTACTCGAACCTAAACATCAGGCTGCACGGCGATCTTTGGGACCACAACACCGGCCCAACCACCGGTGTGCGCTGGAACAGCGGCACCCTGGTGATGCAGGGCGGGGATCAGGACATCCAATTGCCGGGCGTTAACGCCTTTATCAATAACCTGACTGTTTATACGGCAAATACTTTTACTCTAACTCTTCTGACCAACCTCACTTTGAAAGGCACGCTGCGCCTGGAGAGGGGTGAATTGGATGCCAACCAGAAATTCATCACTGTGGGTGGGGACTGGCGCAACACGGTGGGGCCCGCGGCTTTTCTGCACAGTGGGGCCAGGGTCACCTTCAACGGCGAGGGCGACCAGTTCTGCGTGTTTCCAGAGAATTTTGCCACCCTGTGGGTGGACAAGCCAGCCGGGATGCTGAAGATCAACGCGAACGCCAGTTGCGAGGCCTATGCCTGGGTCTCCGGCGGCATCGAAGTTATCAACGACGCCACCTTCACCGTCTCCAGTTTGCTCACCACAGGCATCCGCGGCAATTGGAGCGTGGCCTATGGCAGTACCATCGACCTCTACAATCCCGGAGCTTCGATCAACCTGAACGGTAACCTGACCATCAACGGCACTTTCAATGTTTACGGCGGAAACAACGATTCCAGCTGGGCCAACGCGGCCAACACCACGGTGACCATCGCTTCCGAGGGGATCTTGGATTTCAAGGACCGCGGCATCGCCATACCCGGCAGTTCCTATTCCCTGAATGTAACCATGGGCGTTAATAGCTCCGTCAGGACCGTGGGCTCGCTGAATCTGGCCCGCAACGGTTTCAACTTCAATGGCGGCATCGTGCGGTTTTACGGCAATGATAACGCTTTTGTGCTGGCCTCCTCGACCTCCACTCTGCCTACCCTGCAAGTGCAAAAAGGGACTGGGACGCTGGCCTGCTTCAGCGATCTGACCCTGATAGGGCATTGCCAGCTGCTTAGCGGCACCTTCCAGAGCTTCACCTACCTGTATGTGGCCGGAAACTGGAACAATTCAGTTGGCGCGGCGGCCTTCATCCCGGGTGGCACGGTGACCTTCAACGGCAGCGGAAACCACACTGTGAGCGGAACGACAAGTTTCGGGATGCTGCAGTTGAACAAGGATGGCAGACTTTCTTTGCTCAGCGGGAGCAACGTGACCTGCGGCAACTACAGATGGATGGCCGGGACTCTATCCGTGACCGGCGGCAGCTTCACCGCCCTGGACCTTTACGGCATGGGGATCGAAGGCAACCTCGAGATCAGCGCGGGAACGGTCCACCTCCACCAGTCCCCGAACACCTACCTCGACCTCAAGGGCAACCTGAACGTCAGCGGCGGCGAGTTGCACCTGCATGGCGGCTATGCCGAGTCCTGGTTTCCCTGGGGCAACGACACCAGCCTGATCCTGAGCGACGGGCTGATCCAGTTTCACGACCATGACGTCATGATCTCCAACATCCCTCTCAACTTCAACGCCTATATCACCGGCGGCACCATCAAGATCCCCGGCAGCCTGACCATTCTGCGCCAGGATTTCACCCCCTACGGCGGCTGGATCGAGTTCTACGGCAGCGCCGATGCGTCTATTTCCATCGCCCAGAACTCCAACTTTCACGCCCTGAACATCAATAAGACCGCCAGCCGCGATGAGGATACTGATCGGAGCTGGGTCCGCACCAACCGCGACGGAGAGCGGATCGAGACCCTCCGGGCCAGGACGGTCAGTTGCGCCACGAACGTCAGCGTGGCAGGCAATTTTAACATCCTGAGCGGATTCTTCATCGCCCCGCCGAATCTGAGGGTCGCCGGCAACTGGAACAATTACGTGGGCGCGGACGCCTTTGTGGAAGGCGACGGCACGGTCACCTTCTACGGCAGCGCCGTCACCGGCTGCACCAGCGAGACCTTCAACATCCTGGAGCTATACAAACACCCGAGCACCGGCTATCTGAGAATTTTAGCCGGAAACGAGGTGACCTGTGCCAGCTATCTCTGGAACTCCGGCTGGCTGCAGGTGAGCGGCGGGTCATTCACCGCCCTGGATTTCCCCGGCCAGGAGCTGAACGGCAACTACCTGCTCACAGACGGGACAATGAACCTGCATCAGGACACGGACTCAACATTTTATCTGAATGGCCGGCTGACGGTCTCCGGCGGAGTTCTGAACGTCTCCGGTGGTATACCGAATCTCTTCATGTATTGGCCTACCGCCAGTGGAAACAGCGTTATCCAGACCGGGGGGGAGATCCATGTCCACCACGGTTTATGGTTTGAAAGCGTGGACGATACCACAGTCAACCTCAGTGGGGGCACACTCTATGTTAAACGCGATCTGTGGGTGGGGCGTCCGAATGTTGCTTCCGGCACTCATACAACCAGATTGGATGAAGATGTTGACCAGTACTTGGATATGTTGTCAGGTTGCAGCCTCCGCAACGTCCAGATCAATAAATCCCATCCCTATAAGGTCATTATCGCTAATTACAACGACAACCTCATTACCGGGGCTCTCACGATCGTGGGAGGAGGCCTGAAAATTCATTTGCAGACATATTTGAAAGTTGAAGGGCTGTTTAATGTTTACAATGCCTTTGTCGAAATGTCCCACCCCGAAGCAGTCATTGAATGCAACAGCATTTTATGGCACGCCGGCTCCACCGCCGCTTTCACTGCCGGCACGCTGCTGGTGCACGCTGCGCTGCGATTCACATCCGACGCGAACATCAATCTGCCTCCCAGCGTCCATGTCAAACTGGAAAACAGTTCGACTTACGTCCTTGTTTCTCCCTGGATAGCCGGAACCATGGATCTCCGGTTGGGAGCCCTGATCATCGGCTCCCCTTCCGTGCCGACGGAGGTTCGCCTCGATCCCAACCAATCAAGCAACCTGAGCGTTCTGCTTTCCGGGGAATTGACGATTAACGCGGGATCCAAACTTACCACCTATGAGTCCGACCTGGAGGTGGACGGCGACCTATACCTTGATGGCTGGCTGGACATGAACGGAGAGAACACCATAACCGTTCACGGCAGGCCACATTTCCCCACAAGCTCGAAACTGTCAATCACCAACAACGGAACCTTCCATTGCGATCAGGAAGTCGGTTCGACGGCCCTGCAATATCACGGAACCCTGATTATGAACTCTGGCACGTTGCACCTGGAGGTCTACACCCCCCATTTTATGGAAACCGCGCAAACCGAAATTAGCGGCGGAACGATCATCTGCGAATTCATCAGGGCAATATATGCCAACACCTTCCAGCCCAGCGGGGGAACGGTCATTCTCAGGTGGCTCCTTGATATTGGGCAATCTAGTTCTGTTGATTTCCACGACAGCAACTGGATGCACCATCTGATCATGGATCACCTCTGGTGGCAAGTGACTTACATGTCAAGCAATCTGACCGTCAACGGCAATATCACCCTGCAGTCCGGAGTCTTAGATGTGTTTGGGCATACCTTGCATTGCCACGGACACATCGATGTGAATAACTCAGCTATCCTCCGCCTGGGGGTGCCCGGCTCCCAACTACACATGGACGACGCCAAATATGTCAGCATAAACATGGGCGGAAAGTGGATAAGCACGGGAAGCTACGACCAGTCAGTACTGGTTACCAGTTCCACGGGCTATTACGACTTCTATGTGCAAAACGGCGGCCTGATCGAAGCCACGCACACGACCTTCGAAAAGATGGGCATCCAGGGCCTCTATCTCAAAGCTGGCTCTCAGGTGCAGGGGGATAACAAGTTCCTGAACTGCCGCTTCAGATACGGCCATCCCAGTGGCACCCTGCTGACCATCGACAATGTCCAGAACCTTGGCCTCATGAATGTGGATTTTCCCTCCAACACCTGGGGCAGCGCCAACAATGTCTACAAGATGAACAACGCGGGCTGTGTCAATTTTGCCAACGCCACGGGGCTTTTCGCCGGAGAGGCCCATGAACTGGATCCCTATGGCAAGGTCTTCTGGAGCCAACCCAGTTACGTGAGCGACCTGAAGATCCTGGACGCCCAGTGGGATGTCCCCACGGGCGAGCTGGGAGAAACCCGCAACCTGCTGGTCACCGTCCTCAACGATGGTTTGCAAACGGCGGAAGGGATCGTGGTGCGGGCTTATTACAACCTGCCCCAGTCTCCGGTCTCCGGACAGCCGGGAGACCAGCAGACGCAGAGAAGCCTGCCGCCCTCAGTGCCCTACTCCCTGGTGTTTGAGGTAACCAACAACGATCCGGGGTCCCTGGGCCTGTGGAATTCCTGGATCAGGATCAACCCGGACAATAGCTTCAGCGAAGGCAATTACACCAACAACAACTACGGGCCTGTCGCCATCACCTGGACCGGAGTGACCGGCCTGAACCCCGTCACGATCACCCAGTTCTACCTGGACGCCTCGCAAAACCCTGTCCTGGTCTGGGAGCATGACAATCCGCCCGGTGTTTCCTTCAACATCTACCGCAGCACCGACCCCTATTTCACGCCAGGACCAGCCTACCTGCTGCACAACACCCCCTTGACCCAATACACAGACACCAATCAAGGTGACCGCTATTTCTACCGGGTCAGCGCAGTGATCAACGACTGATCCATACTATAACGTCACTTGAAACAGGCGGTTTTCGGACCGCCTGTTTGTGTGTTGGATGTTAACAACCTCATCCTCATTTATACGAAAACTCCAGTTGGAAACCCGG
>JAGOIS010000084.1 GCA_017995495.1 Candidatus Cloacimonadota bacterium | reverse complement strand
CGCGGGCGTCGATGGCGGCTTTTTTGACCGCGTTGCCGCTGCTCCAGGTGATATGGGAGGCCACGGTCTGCCATTCATAGGGGTTGCGGTCTGTATCCGGAGTCTCCACCCTGATCTTTGAGGGCGGAACGGAGAGGATCTCGGCCGCGATCTGCGCCATCACGGTCTGATAGCCCTGGCCGATGTCCATGCCGGAGATGATCAGATTGATGCTCGCGTCCTCATTGAACTTCAAAAACGCCGAGGACGAGGCGTTGGGCGGCATGGCCGGAGCTTTCCAGAACAGGGAAAAGCCCTTGCCGACAACCTTGGTGGGATCTTTGCTGACAGGTGTTTCACCCCATTTGATGGCCTCGGCGACCTTGTCTATCGCTTCCAACAGGCCGTTGGGATTCATTTTTGCGCCATAAGCTGTTTTGTCGCTGGCTTTGATGGCGTTCAGGCGGCGGAATTCCACCTCATCCAAGCCGAGTTTTTTGGCCATCCGGGAGATGTGGGATTCCAGACCAAAGAGCATCTCGGAATAGCCAAAACCCCTGTAGGCACCCCCCGGGGGAAGATTGGTGTAAACGCAGACTGAATCGATCGAAACGTTGTCGATGCGGTAGGGGCCAATGGCGGAAAGGCCGACCGCGTTCACGACATTTGCCCCGTATTCAACGTATGCGCCAGCGTCCCAGTAAATCTTGTGATCGAGGGCGGTGATGCGACCCTCCTTGCTCACGCCCATTTTGATCTTTGCCACCACCCCCAAACGCTGGTAGGTGTTCACAAATTCCTCTTCCCGGCTGTAACGCAGCTTCACGGCATAGCCTTTCAGTTTGGTGGCCAGAGCGGCGGGAATGATTTCCATGGTCACTCCGGCCTTGCCTCCAAAACCGCCTCCCACGTGCGGTGCGATCACCCTCACATCCTTGTGCGACATCCCCAATGCTTCTGCAAAGAGATTGCGCTGGGTGTGGGGAGACTGGGATGAACTCCATACCGTGAGGCGGCCGGAATGGTCGTATTTACCTATCGCCACGTGAGTTTCCAAGGCGCAGTGTGCATAGCGGGGAACAGTGTAATTGTCTTCCAGGATCAGGTCCGCCTCGGCAAATCCCTTGTCCGGATCACCCTTGCGGGTCTTGCGCCAGTGGGCGATGTTGGTGCCCGCCTGGGGAAAGAACCAGGGCACCCGCTGATAGCCATCCAACTCGGGATGCAGCAGCACACTGTCTTTTTTCAGGGCCTCCATCTGATCCAGCACAGCGGGCAGGGGCTCATATTCCACCTTCACCAGGGTGGCAGCCTGTTTCGCCGCCTGAGGCGTCCGGGCCACCACTGCGGCGATCTGTTCGCCCACAAAGCGCACCTTGTCCTGGGCGAACACATAGCGGTCCTTCATATAAAGGCCGAATTTATAGGGAAAATCCCTGCCGGTGAAGATCTTGTAAACCCCGGGGACCTGCATGGCGGCATCTGTGTTGATGGATTTGATGATCGCGTGGGCCTGGGTGCTGGAAACCAATTCCGCGTAGAGCAGATTGGGGCCGAAATCTATGTCGTCGCCATAGATCGCGGCGCCGCTCACCTTTTCCAGACCGTCGATGCGGGTCACGTTTTTGCCTATGTAGCGATATTCTTTCATTTGTCCTCCCTTTTGGTGAGGTCCAGGATGGCGTCGAAGATCGGCGTGTAGCCTGTGCAGCGGCATAGATTGCCGGCGATCGCCTCCTTGATCTCGTCCAGGCTGGGATGGGGATTGTGATCCAACAGTTCCGTGACGGCAAGGACTATGCCAGGGGCGCAGTATCCGCACTGGAAACTGTTGAAGGCGATGAAAGCTTGCTGCAGGGCGCTGAGCTTCTCGGCCGAAATTCCCTCCACCGTGGTGATCTCATGGCCTTCGGACTCCCTGGCCAGCACCAGGCAGCTGCGCACGCTTTTGCCGTCCAACAGCACTGTGCAAGCCCCACAGTCTCCTCTTTCACAACCGCATTTAGGGCTTTTGATGCCCAGCTTGTCACGCAAAACGTCGAGCAGGATCTCGTTGGGCTCCACCCAAACCTCGCGGGGTTCCGCGTTGACTGTAAGCCTGATCTTTTTCATGCTGTGCCTCCCAGAAGTTTGGCGGGATCCACATCCTTGCCCTCAAAACGGTCCTGTGTGGCCCGCAACCCGCGCCTGAGCATCACTTCGCTCATATGCAGCCTGTATTCACGTCCCGAGCGGATGTCTGTGATGGGGGAGATCTCCTCGGATACCAGCGCGCAGGCTTTGTCGATCTGTTGTGGTGTGAGGGGCTGGCCGTTCAACACTGCCTCGATCTTTTTGGCTCGTGCTGGTTTGGGGGCCAGGGCGCAATGGGCAATTCGGTACTGGCGGCTCTCGGTGAGCAAGAAGCCCCAGCCCGCCTGGGCAAGGTCTTCGCCGCCGTAGCGTCCGAGTTTCAGATAGAGGCCGGCATTATTCTCCGCAGGACGGATGACGCTGATGGCTGTCACCAGTTCGTCCGCGGCCAGGGCCGTTTTGCGCGGTCCCAGGAAAAAATCCTCGCTTGAGATGTCCCGCTGGCCTCTGGCGCTGGCGCAGTGCACCACCGCGCCGTAACACAGCAGGGGAGGGGCGGAATCCAGGGAAGGGACGGCGGAGCAGATGTTGCCAGCCAAAGTGGCGCGGGAACGCACTCCCACCGAAGCCACCGTGCGGGCGGCGTCCCACAGCATCTGAAAACCTGAGCGCACCTCATCGGAGGCTATCAGATCGAAAAAAGTGACCGCAGCACCCATCCGGAGAGTGGGGCCATCTTGTTTGATGCCTCGCAATTCGGGGATGTCCTTGACGTCGATGAGCAGTTCGGGTTTCAGCATTCCCTCTTTGATGTTCACAATGAGGTCGGTGCCGCCAGCCAGGACCTTGGCGAGGTCCTGATATTCCGCCAGCAGGCGCAGTGCCTCGGCCAGACTGGAAGGGCGGCTGTATTCAAATTCGTGTGCCAGGGCCACAAATCCTCCTAATCAAAGGTTGTCAGGGCTCAAGGGCGATGATCCGGCACATCGAGGATTCCATCTCGATGCCCCGCAGGGGGAAGAGGCCGATCCACAGGCGTTTGTTCGAAACCAGATCGATTTCGCCACCCAGATTCTCGGCGTGCACCAGTTTCTTCGGGAACAGCTTCAGATGCATCACCTGGTAGTATTCGTCTTCCGGGAACATCTCATCCCAGCTCTTGCCAAACTTTGCCTGCAGCTTCTTTTCCGCTTCGATGAATGATTTGGGGTGCCAGTTGCGGATGATGGTATTCATGGGATGATCCGCGCTGCCGCAATCCACGCCGATCCATTTGATCTTCATGTCCAAGGCCCAGCGGTGGAAACTCGCGTCCGGTCCGGGGTGTTTGACAAAGTAGCGGAGTTCGTCTGATTCAGGCTGGTCCCAGGCGTATTTGTGGTACCCGGTGTTGATGATCAGGATATCGCCGGGGCGGATATCCGCCTTTTGCATCAGCAGATCCGGGCTGTAAAGGTCATAGTCGCCAACCGCGTCGGAGATGTCCACCACCACTCCGGGACCCACCCATTCTTGCATGGGAACGTCGCCGATGGAGCGTCCGCTGGCGTGAAAATGGATCTCACCATCGATGTGGGTGCCCACGTGATTGCTCGTGGTGATGATCTGGCCGTTGGCGCCCTGTCCCATATGGGCTCCGGCGATGCGTTTGAAATACTGGATCCCCAGCGGCATATAGCTTGGCCAGGGGGGGGTGTGGATGCTCAGGCGCTGGGTGAGGTCATACATTTTCAGCCCCTGCATCAGCTCGATGAAACTGTTGATATCCATTATTTGTTCTCCTTTGTTCATTTCAGGATTGCGGCCAAAGCCGCATAGGCTTTCAGGAAAGGCTCGGCCGGCGCGCTCACGACTCCCGCCCCGACCTGTCCGATGCCGGGATCCTTGTGGGCTACGCCGGTGTCGATGATCGGCAGCAGGTTTTTCTCCACCACCTTCACCACGTCGATCCCCAGCGGTGTGCCGCGGAAATCCAGGGCGGGTATCTGGTAGGAGCTGCTTTCCCCAAAGCAAATATCGTACATCGATAAAGTATAGTTTAAGGCATCAGCCGCATGTCCGCCAACAAATTGTACGATGGCGGGAGCGGCCGCGAGGGCGAATCCGCCCAGCCCGCCGGTTTCCGTTATGGCACTGTCGCCGATATCCGGATTGGCGTCGTCTTTGGTGTAGCCAGGGAAGTAGAGGGCGTCGGGCACCGGAGCCGGTCCGGTGAACCACTCGTTGCCCGTCCCGCAGAGTTGGACCCCAAATTCAGTCCCATTGCGGGCCATCACCACGGCGATACTGGAGTCCGGAACGTTTCTGGCCGGATCCAACGCCGCTTTACAGGCAGGCATCGAAAGATTCAGGAAGAAGTGGTCATTGCCGTTGATGAAATCCAGCACGGCGGCGGTTTCCTCCGCGTTTTCCGCCGTTTTCAACAAGGCAGGGGCCAGCTTGCGGATCAGCAGCGATGTTCCCGCGCGGTTGCGGTTGTGCACCTCATCGCCCATGTGCAGGGCCTGCGCGATGATGCTCTGCAGGTCGATCCCGCCCAGGCTTGCGATCGCCCGCTTCAGCACGGGGTAAAGCACCGCGTCCATCCACTTCAGCCTTTGGATCACCTCCTCCGAAAAAGCCCCGTAGCGCAGCACTTTGCCCAGACCCTCGTTCTGGGTGGCAAAGGCATGGTTGCCAAAGGCCTCGTTCGTGATCTGGAACACCGGCATGGAAGCGCTGATGATCCCCGCCATGGGACCCACCGCGTTGTGTTCGTGGCAGGGGGCAAAGCTGATCGCGCCGGAAGCGGCAAGTTGCTCTGCTGCAGTGAAGTCACCCGCGCGTCCTTCATAGATCAAAGCGCCGATCACCGCGCCCCGCATCGGTCCGCACATCCTGTCCCAGCTTACCGGCGGACCGGCATGCAGGATCAGGTCTTCCTTCATCCCCGGGATCAGGTCGCGGGCCAGGCCCATGCCTGTGAGCACGGGTTTGGCGGCCTGGATGATCTCCAGGGCTTTTTGATTGGCGGCTTTGATCCGGTCCCGGCTTTGGCGGATGATCATCCGGATGGCGGGGTCGATGTCCAGGGGTGGACGCCAATTCACCTGGCACACGGGCACCCTTTGGTTGAAAAGGTCTCTGGCAAATGATTGCACGCCAACATTGACTATTCTGGGTTTTCCCTGGGGCAGCTTGATCCGCTTCATCCCAACCTCCTTCCGGCAGACAAAACGCGCAGCGCGTAATCCACCGCCGCCTCGTGCGCCGTGAACACCTTTGCTCCGGTGGCTGCCAGTTCGCGTACCTGTCTATCCTTGTCCTGCGGATCGTCCTTTGTGCCAAGAACGTGGCAGACAACCACGATCTCCGGTGGCAAAGCCTTCAGGACAGGCACCAGTTCCGAGGAGGGGTCCGGATGCGCACCCCAGCCCAAAACCACGTCCAGAATGATCAGCGCTGTTTCCGGGTCCGCGGCCTCCCTGCGCAGTCGTTTCAACCGCAGATCAAAATCAATCATTGGGTGGGGGCGTCCCACCGTGAATTCGTCATCCCCCAGATCGATAAAACAGTCTTTTTCGCTTTGCCAAAGGTCCTTGAGGCTGGTGGAAGGGTCGGAGCCAATGTTGCTGAACGGAGACTGGCCAAAGTGGCGGCGATAGTTTTCCACCGCTTCATAACAGAGAGTTCCGCCGCTGTAAAGCCCGCGGATGTATTTTCTGCCCGGTGCCAGCGGAGCAAGATCCGGACCAGTGCTGTCATCCCGAGTAATTTCGTCCTGGCGGTGAAGCCTGCCCAGCTCAAGGCAGGCCAGCCCGGCGGTGGAATCCAAGCCTGTACAGTATTGCAGATTTGGCAGTTGAGGAGGGCTGAGTTCGGTAAGGAAATTGGCGATCACAGGTTTGCCGCAGCCGTGGGCTTTTTCCCAGAGCAGGCTTTGCACCTCGGGATCCGGAGTCTTGGCGATCAGCACGATCACCTCCGTCTGGGGATCAGTGATCAAGAAGTCGAATCCAGCCTGCAGCATCAGGCCACCGATCTCCTTTTTACCGTCCCTGCCGCCGGTTCCGAGGGCTTGAGATATGCCACAACCCCGGTTGGCGATCCCGGCTGCCACTTCCTGCAAACCTGTTCCGGAAGCTGAAACCAAGCCGATGCCCCCGCGGGGCACGGAGTTCGCAAAGGCCAGCGGAACGCCGTTGATGATGGCTGTACCGCAATCCGGTCCCATCATCAGCAAAGCTTTCTCCGTCGCCAGCCTTTTCAACCTCAGCTCATCCTCCAAACTAACATTGTCGGAAAACAGCAGCACATGCATGCCCTGCTCCAAGGCTTGCTCAGCTTCCGCCGCCGCGAATTTTCCCGCCACCGAGACCAAACAGAGGTCAGCCCCGCCCAGCTTTTCCGCAGCGGAAGCCTGATCTGAAGCGGTCAACAGGCCGGATCCTGCCGTTGCTG
>JAGOIS010000083.1 GCA_017995495.1 Candidatus Cloacimonadota bacterium | reverse complement strand
GGCCTGGGCGGCCTCGGAGGTGCCTGTGATCTGCGCGACCCTGTTCAGGGTGGCCATGTCCAACTCCACAAACATTTTGCGGTTAAAGGTGCCAAAACGGGGGTCAGAGAGCGGAAAATCCACCAGGCCGTTGGTGCCCACCCCGATGGGATAGACCTTGATATCAAAGGATCTGGCCATCCTGGCGGCGGTTTCGGGATCGATCTCACCGGTGTTGCTCACCCCGTCCGTGATCAGGATGACCACCTTGCTTTTGGCGTTGCTGTCCTTGAGCCGGGCCACGGCCTTGGCCAGCCCCAGCCCGATGGCGGTGGCGGAGGCCTCCTGATTCACCTCCAGGCTGGCCAGCTGCTCCTGCATGGAGATGTGGTCGAAGGTCAGCGGGCTTTGGGTGAGGGCATATTCGGAAAAAGCAACCAGGCCAAAACGGTCGTTGGGCCGCTTGGTGATGAAATCCTGGGCAACTTTCACAGCAGCCTGCAAACGGTTTTGCGGGGCGAAATCGAGGGCCAGCATCGAACCGCTGATATCCACAGCCAGGACAATGTCCACCCCTTTCTGGCTGATATCGCGGATGCCTCGTCCCCAGCGGGGTTGGGCCAGGGCGAGGATCAGGCAGAGCAGGACGAGTGAGCGCAAAACGGGAAAGATGTATTTCCACAAATGGTTTTCGGCTCCGATCTCCCGCAGCAGGGCAAGGCGGGTGAAGGGAAGGCTCGGTTTTCTTGATCCCTGCCAGCGGGTTTGCCACAGCCAGTAGAGCGGGATCAACAGCAAGGCCAGCAGCCACCAGGGATGGGCGAATTTAAGCACTCCCGCCTCCCACAGTGGCCAGCACCCGCCGCGCTTCCTCCACTTCGAAGCTCCGCAGCCAGTCGCGCAGCCAGTCCTCCAAGGCCCTTGCCTCGTCCTGGGTGGGCTGGTATTTGGCAAACTTCACCCTGTCGCAATGGCGCAGGAAGGCCAAAACCTCCGCCGCCGCATCCACCCTGATGCGTTGGGTGACTTGTTCGATCTCGGATGTGCACATTTCCAGCGCGGCAAAGCGATACTTGCTTTCCAGAAACTGCCTCAGGATGTCCGCCAGCCGGAAGTGATGGAGTTTGAACTGGCCGCGGGACATCAATTCTTCGGTCACCAGCGCTTCGAGTCTGTTGAGGGCGGTTTTCCAGGCAGGATCGGGGGTGACGGGCGCCGGAGGCCTCTCCGGGGCGGATTCCTGAATTTTGGCTGTTCCGGGCCTGAGGAGCCAGGCAAAGACAAGACCGGCCACAGCCAGGCCCAGAAGCGCCGGATAAAGCCACCAGGGCAGTTGGAGGGGATACTTCTCCAGAGGCTTGATGTCCACCAGCAGGGTGTCGGCCGCCGTCCTGACGGGGATGATGTTCAGCCGGAAGCGGTCCGTGAACAGCGATTCCCGGGAGTCGTCGGCCGGTTTCACCTCCAGCCGGGGAAAGCTGTGTGAGCCCGGATACAGAGGCACAATGATCACTTCCAACCCCCGTCGGCCGCTGGGGTCCTTGAAAACCCTGGTGCCCAAAACCTGGAACACGCTGAGGGTGTCCGGCACCACCACCGTCCGGAGGTCAAGCTCCGCCCTGATCTCCAGCTTGAAACGGTCACCCACGCTCAGATCCTCCGCCCCCACCAGTTTCTGGGTCAACCCCTGCGCGCCACACAGTCCTGCCCAGAGAGCGATCAGAAAGATAAGCGGCCTGTTCATCACCTCACCCTCCGGCGCCGCTTTCTCTCTTCAAAGAAAGATCTCAGCGCCTTCACTTCGGAATCCAGGTTGCGGATGAGGATGTGGTCCACCTGCATCGATTTCAGTTCCTGAGCCAGCGTCTCCTGCTGTTGCTTGACCCGGGCCGCGAAGGCTCTGCGAACGGTGCCGTGGGAGCTGTTAACCCAGATGGTGTCGCCGCTCTCCGGGTCGCTGATGTTCAGAATCCCCGCCTCCGGCAGGATGAGTTCCGCTTCGTCGAGGACCTGAATGGCGATCACATCGTGTTTCTGGGCCAGCAGGCGCAGGGCTTTCTGGTAGCCGTTGTCCAGCAGATCGGAAAGGATGAATATCACCGCCCGCTTTTTCAGGATGTGGCTGGCGAAAGTGAATGCTTCCGCCAGTGAGGTTCGCGGATGCTGAGGCTCCAGATAGAGTACGTCGCGGAGGATCTCCAGCGCCTTGTTGCGCCCCTTCCTGGCCGGCAGGTATTTCTCCAGCTGGTCGGAAAACATGATCAGGCCGACCTTGTCGTGGTTGGAGAGCGCGGAAAAGGAGAGCAGGGCGATGATCCCGGCGATCCGTTCCTTTTTAAGGGCGCCAACCGTGCCAAAGTTTTGGGAGGCGGAAACGTCCACGATGAAAAAAACGTTCAGCTCACGGGTTTCCTGGTATTTCTTGATGAAGGGCGCGCCCAGGCGGGCGGAGACGTTCCAGTCTATGTCGCGGTAATTGTCGCCGCTCTGGTATTCACGGACCTCGGCGAATTCCAGCCCCTGTCCCTTGAAACTGGAGTGGTATTCTCCGCTGAAGGTTTCGCTAACGATGCCCCTGGCGCGGATCTCGATGCGTTCTATCCTGGCCAGGATCTCCGCCGGTGTGCGGGCTGGCATGGCCTTTCCCTTACGGTACCTCGATCTCTTCGAAGATGCGGGTTACGATCTCCTCGGTGCTCACCTGTTCCGCCTCGGCCTCGTAGGAGAGGATGATGCGGTGCCTCAAAACGTCTTTGCCCACAGCCTTGATGTCATCCGGGATCACATAGCCCCGGTGTTGCAGGTAGGCTTGCGCCTTGGCCGCCCGGGCCAGATAGATGGTGGCGCGGGGCGAGGCTCCATATTGGATCAGGCCGTTCAGGGCCGAAACCCTCGGATACCGCTGCGGATGGCGCGTGGCCTGGATCAAATGGAGGATGTAGTCCTTGAGCTTCTCCTCCATGTACAGGTCCGCGATCACTGCCCGCATCGCTTCCAGATCGCCAGGAGTCAACACCCGCTCTGCCTTGAGCTCGTGCTCCACCACCATCCGGTCCAGGATTTGCCGCTCTTCTTCAAAGCTGGGGTATTTGATCTTCAGCTTCATCAGAAAACGGTCCACCTGGGCTTCCGGCAGGGGATAGGTTCCTTCGTGCTCGATCGGGTTTTGGGTGGCCATCACGAAAAAGGGCTTGGGCAGGAGATAACTGGTGTCGCCGATGGTCACCTGGCGTTCCTGCATCGCTTCCAAAAGCGCTGACTGCACCTTGGAGGGCGCCCGGTTGATCTCATCGGCCAGGACGAAATTGGCGAAGATGGGCCCCTGTTTGGGATTGAATTCGCCGGTCTTCTGATTGTAGATCAGGGTGCCGGTGATATCGGCCGGAAGCAGGTCCGGGGTGAATTGGATGCGCTTGTAACTGGCCTTAAAAGCCTGGGCAAGGGTGCTCAGGATCAGGGTCTTGGCAAGGCCGGGAACGCCTTCGATCAGCACGTGCCCGTTGGCCAGAAGCCCGATCAGCAGGCGGTCGATCACCACCTCCTGCCCCACGATCACCCTGCCTATCTCCGCGCGCAGGGTGTCCAGAATTGCGGAACTCGCCTCCACCCGGCTGTTTATTTCTTCAATGTTCATCTTTGCTCCAGAATCTTGCCCCTAATGAAAATCGGGAACAGGCAGTTACCGTATTCCCGATGATCTTCAATTGTCTATCGGCTCCGCGAAGACATTGCTTTTGGCTGTCAAACCGCCTTGCGGACCTTGTTCGCCTTCAGGCAGGAGGAGCAGACTTTCACCTTCTTCACACCGCTGCCAACGATGGCGCGAACTTCATGTAAATTGGGATAAAAACGCCGCTTGGTGGCATTCAGCGCATGGCTGCGGTGATTGCCGACCTGGGCTTGCTTTCCACATATATCGCATATTCTTGACATCTTTCACCGTCCAGATATTATTCTTTGTAGCCACTAATTCTTGTCCCGCTTTTTTGACAAGGATTATTTACGCTGCCTGGCTGGGCTTACCTGAGTTTCAACTTTGGGGGCAAGGCCGCAGCAACCGGTATTCGGCAAATTCACGGATCAGATCGGCGATAAGTTCTTTCACAGTGGTGATCTTTTCCACCAGATAGGCGTTGGCCCCGGCGAAGGCGAAACCGTCAGCCATCACTCCGTTACGGGCGTTTTGCAGGGCCAGGGCGATGCAATATGGGGCCGTGAGGTAATCGCAGGTTTTGAGGCACTTCCAGGGGCAGACGAAGGGTTTTTTGATCCCCAGGGCAACATCTTTCAAAAACTGGTTGTTGATCGCCCGGCCCGGCAAACCCACGGGGCTTTTGATGATCACCACATCGTTTTCCCGGCAATCCACAAAGAGCTGCTTGAAAGCCGGATCTGCGTCGCATTCTTCCGTGGCCACAAAGCGAGTGCCCATCTGAACTCCATCGGCACCGAGCTCCATGATCCGGCACATCTGTTCTCCGGTGAAGATCCCCCCGGCCGCGATCACGGGAATGGTTTTTCCGTATTTACCCTCGATCTCGTGAACCGCTTCTTTCACTTGCGGCAGCACGTTTTCGAGGCTGAATTTCTTTTCAAAGATCTGCTCAAGTTTGAAACCCAGATGGCCGCCCGCTTTGGGGCCTTCCAGGACCACCAGGTCGGGCACCCGTTGAAAATTCTCCGCCCAATGGCTGAGCACGATCTTTGCCGCCCGGCCGGAGCTGACGATGATCCCGATCTTGGTTTTGGTGTTTTGCAGGTATTCTAGGGTCATGGTACTGGGCACTTTGAGAGGCAGCCCCGCCCCCAGAAACACTATGTCCACCTCTTCTTCAAAGGCGGCGTTGATCATTTCGTCAAAATCCGATATCGCCAGCATGATATTGACCCCAATGATTCCTCGCGTTTCCCTGCGAGCGGCGCGGATCTCCTGCTTCAGGGCGGCAATGTTGGCTTCTTTGTAGGATTTTCCCGCCTGGGGATGCAGGATTCCCAGGCCCACCGAGGATATGATCCCGATCCCACCTTCATTGGCCACCGCGGCAGCCAGCCTGCTGAGTGATATTCCCACTCCCATTCCGCCTTGGATGATGGGCAGCCGGGCGATCAGATCGCCAATTTTTAACTGGGGCATTCCAGTAAGCATCTTGTACCTCGCTTTCAGGCAAGCAATCCAAAATCGCGGACTGTGGCACCTGTTTGATGTTGTTCAGAGATCGAATGATTCATGACTGCTATGCCGTCTTGGCGCCTGAGCGGGTCTGATAGTATAGTATGGAGATCATCCCAATATATCTGTCTTCAGTCTGAGTGCAACTTAATTCGCCACCACCTTGGCGTCAATCATAATTTACTTTTGCACCTGTAGGCCCGCTCCCGCCTGAGCGTGGGTGCGTTTCCGACAGGTTACGCATGGCCTGGTGATGGCTGGACCCGCCCCTAACCCGGGCATGGCTTGGGCATTGGTTGAGGGTTTGAGGGCCTGGGTTTAGCGGGAAATATCGAGGGGGATGTTTTGCGGCAGGCGGATATCGAAACGGGAGCCGTGGGGTTTAACTGGGGTGAATTCCAACCGGCCGTTGTGTTCCTGGGCCAGTTTTTGGCAGATGGGGAGGCCAAGCCCGGTGCCGTTGAGTTTGTTGTAGGTGAAGAAGGGTTTGAAAAGCTGGTTTACCACGCTGTCCGGGATGCCTGGTCCGCTGTCTGTCACGCTGATCTGTAGCCAGTTCGCGGACATAGAGGCAACAATGCTGATCTCACCTTCATCTTCCATGGCTTCCGAGCTGTTGCGCAGGAGGTTGATGATCACCCGGCGGATGCGTTCCTCATCGAAATAGACCGGATCGTTGCAGCGGTTGTCGATCTTGAGGGTGATGTTTCGCCCTCGCAGCGAGGCTCCGTAGGTGTCCTTCAGTTCCGCCAGAAAAGCATTCATGTCCACTTTGCGCGGTATGATGGCGTTTGGCGTTCCCTTCACGTAATCCAGCACCTCGTGGACCAGTTCGTCCACCAGCTTGGTTTGCTGCACGATACTTTGGGTGAATTCCGAGGCATCGGGAAAGAGGCTTTCCACCAGTTGGGCGGTGAGGGAGATCACCGTGAGCGGGGTCTTGATGTCGTGGATGATCTTGCTGGCGGTCATCCCAATGGCGGTCAGGCGGTTGCGCTGGATCATGTCCCCCATGAGGTCGGAAAACTTCAGATTGGTATCGCCCAGCCTGGTGGAGAGAACCCGGATCACATTGAGCAGCACGCCTGGATGGGAAAAACTCAGCTGGGTGAATTGTTCCCGGGGAAGCTCCAAAAGTTCCGTGGGTTCGAGGGCTGTGGCGGTGGCATGGCCGGAAGAGTCGCTCACCAGAGCCAGTTCGCCAAAAAACTCTCCGACAGTTACGATGACGGGGGCTTCATCCAGATCTTGGCCGGAGCCATCTTTCCTGGCCAGTGCCACGCTGCCTTTGGTGATCACATAAAGTGGTTGATCCCGGATGTTTTCGATGTTCAGGACATCGCCCTGCTGTAACTTTTGTTGACCGAGTTCGTGTGTGAGACTGCTCACAATAGTCTGATCCAGTC
>JAGOIS010000082.1 GCA_017995495.1 Candidatus Cloacimonadota bacterium | reverse complement strand
TTCCGGTGAGGCTCACCCTCTGGTTTTGCCAGACCGCGTCGCTGAGGGTGAGCTCAACCTGTTCGGCGTCGTAACTGGCTGCCAGGGCAATATTTTGGAAGCTCTGCTTGTCGAAGGAGATCTGGTCCGCCCCCGCCACCAGGTCCAGCACGGGAGCGGAGAGAGGGCCCTCAGCATATAAAGTGCCGTCCACCAAGCCGCTGAACTGAGGCCCCAGCAGCGAAAGATCCAGTTGCAGTTCCAATTGGCTGGGGTCAAGGACAGGGTGGTCAAGCACGCTGTGGGCGTGGACATCCCCGCTCAGCGAGCTGGAACCCACCTTGGCCTGGGCAATTCTGGCATTGAGGCGATCGCCGTCGGTGTTCAGATCCAGGCGCTGGATCTGCAGCTGATATTGGTCCAGCACCAGGGCGGAGGCATCCCGCAGGGTCAACCGGGCGCTCAGGTCCGGAGTGGCGCCTACAGCCTTTTGCGAAGCGTTCGCCACCAAGTCCAGGGTGCCGCTGAAATCCGTGATCCGGGGATGGCCAAGGTACAGGGGGCGATAGTTTTGCAGCTCCACCTGGGAGGAAACCAGCAGTCCCCGGTCCAGAACGCCCTTCGCCTTCAAGCTGCCGCCTTCCGCGCTGACAGCGGAGAGATCCAGGTGCGAGACATCGGTGTTGATTATGCTCAGCTCGACCCTGTTCAATTCCTCGATCGCGCGCAGGATCCCTTCTTCACCCAGTTTCAGGGGGACGCTGGCATCGGCCCGGAAGCGGGAATGGGTGATCACCAGATGGTTGAAGAGCGGCTTGAGGTCCGGGAGCTTAAATTTCTGAGGGGTCTTTTTTTTGGCTTTGGGAAGCAGGATGAGCCGGACGTCTGCCTTGTCTATCTCCACGTGGTCCAGCAGGTTGCGCAGTTTGAGCCCGGTGAAAAGGTAACGCAGGAGGTTGTAGCGCACCCGGGCGTTGTCTACGGTGAAATTGAGCGAGCTGTCGGCGGCAGCGAAGCTGATCTTTTCGGCGAAAACCTGCTGGTCACTGATGGTGAATGAACCGATGCGCATTTTCCCTTTCAAGGCCTTTCCGGCTTCCCGCTCCACCAGGCCTTTCACCCTGCCCTGGGCGTCAAAGGCGTACCAGGCAAGGAAGAACAGGGTGTTGATGACCAGCAGGACAATGATGAAGGTCAGGAATTTGCGGGAGCTTCGCATCTCGGTTAGATCAGCTTGCCGTCCCTCAACTCGTAGGTTTTGGGACTTTGTTTGGCCAGTTCACGGTCGTGGGTCACGATCACGAAGGTCTGCTGCAGATCGCGGTTAAGTTCGAAAAACAGATCCCAGACCTCGGCGCTGTGCTGGGGATCGAGGTTGCCGGTGGGTTCGTCCGCCAGGACAATGCGGGGATGGTTGATCAGGGCCCGGGCCAGGGCCAGGCGCTGTTGTTCGCCGCCGCTGAGTTGGTTGGGATAGTGGGTATTCCGGGCGGATAAGCGCAACAGGTCCAATAACTTGTCTGCCTCAGAAAAGGCCGTGGCGCGGGACGCACCGGCGATCAGCATCGGCAGGGCGACATTCTCCCGGGCGTTGAGGTCCTCAACCAGGTAGTGGAATTGGAACACAAAACCGATGTCCCGGTTGCGGATCACATGGGCATTGGCATGCCGGGCAGAGACTTCAGCTCCGTTGATGAGCACCCTCCCGCTGTCGGGATCGTCCAGCAGGCCCAGGATGTGGAGCAAAGTGCTCTTGCCGCAGCCGGATTTTCCCGTGATGCAGACCAATTCCCCGTTCTCCACTTCCAGATCGGTGTCGGCAAGCACTCTGATGTCCTGGCCTTTGTCAGCATAAGATTTGTGCAGGGAGTATCCGGCAAGACAGATCAATTCAAGCCTCCTAAGGGTTGCGCAAAAGGTCGATGGTCCGCATTTTGTCTATCCTGCGCAGGGGAACGCGGACGCAGAGGGTGACCAGCAGGGCAGCCACGATGAAGATCACCAGCTGGTTGAAGGGTGATACGTAGAGCTCGAGCCGGTCGATAAAATAGACGTCGCCCTTGAGCTTGTAGATGTTTTGGTTGACCACAAACCAGGAGAGCAGAAATCCCAGCAGCTGTCCCGTGATCACAGACAGCAGGCAGGCCAGGGTGACCTGATAACCCAGGATGTTCCTGATCGTGGCCGCGCCAGCCCCCAGCGCCTTGAGCACCGCGATCTCGTTCTTCCTGTCCAGGATGAGGGTGAGGACTCCGCTGATCACGTTGATCCCGGCGATCAGAACCAGGAAGCTGAAAACTATGAAGATCAGCCACTTCTGCATCCGAACCAGGCGCAGGAGGGTGGTGTTTACCACCGGGGCCGCGTAAAGCGTGGGATCCAGCAGGGTATCGTATTTGGCCGCAAGCAGTTCGGCATTATCAGCAGACTCGCTGCGCAAGCGGATCTCGATGTTATGGTAACCCGAAGAGATCCCTGAAAGCGCGCGCAGGTCCTCCAGGCTGCCGATGAGCAGACTCCGGTCATATTCGTAGAAACCGGAATTGTAGATGCCGGAGACCTTTAGCGCCCTTTGGTTGGGATACATGCCCAGGGGGGTGATCAGATCGAGGCGGGGAAAGGATACCCGCACCGTATCGCCCAGCGCGAGGCCCAGATCCTCAGCCAGATAGTGCCCCAGGATCACCTGGCCGGGACGGGTTTCCGCGGAGCCCGCCTCCACATATTTGGCATGGAGGTTGCCCCGCCCCGTGGGGAAATCGTAGGCCTGCATCAGGCCACCTCTGGCCCGGCGGCCGTTTTGGGCCATCAGGTTGCTGCTCAGCACCGGGACAGCGGATTTGATCTCCGGCAGAGAGGCAAGCCGCGCCAGAGCTGAGGCGGCCAGCGAATCCGGCAGGGTGCCGGATCCGGCGGAATAAACCCGGATGTGGGCAAAGGAATCGAGCAGGACCGATTTCAGCGCCCGCTCATAACCTTCAAAGAGGTTCAGGGCGGCCGAGAGGATGCCCACCGAGATCACGATGCCCAGGATCATGAACAGGAAGCTGAAGCGCAGCAGGTTGCGTTTCGGAGCGCTCAGATAGCGGTCTACGAAGAGACGCTCAGCTGGATTCAAGCAGGTCCTCCGGAGCGACGTGCACAGTCTTCTCCACAGAAACGGGCAGGCCTTTGAAAGGTGAGATACGGTTGACAATGAGCTCCGAGATCAAACCCAGGGAGATGAACTGGAGTCCGCCCAAGATCAGCGTGAGACCCAGGAACAGCGGCAGGCGGTTCGAGATGGGCTGAGCGTAAAAGATCTTCAGCACAGCCATCCAGACCATGATGGCCGTGCCCAGGAGCGCGGAGACAAGCCCCAGCCTGCCAAAGAGGTAGAGGGGGCTCTTGACGTATTGGGTGACCATCTTCACCGTAAGCAGGTCAAAGAATCCGCGCAGATACCTTTCCAGCCCGTATTTGGAGCGGCCGAACTCCCGCTTTCTGTGCTCCACCGGGATCTCCGTGATCCGGTAGCCGAGGGAATTGGCCAAAGCCGGGATGTAACGGTGCATTTCCCCGTAGAGATCAAGCTCTTTCACCACTTCGCGGCGGTAAGCCTTGAAGCCGCAGTTGTAATCCTTCAGCTTCAAGCGGAAGGCGCGCGCGGTGATGAAATTGAACAGCCGGGACGGGATCACCTTGTGGAGGGGGTCACGTCTCTTCTGCTTCCAGCCGGAAACAAGGTCCCAGCCTTCATCCAGCCTGGCCAGGAATTTGGGTATCTCCACCGGATTATCCTGCAAATCGGCGTCCAGGGTGAAAACCACCTCCCCCCTGGCCAGCCGGAAGCCGTATTGCAGGGCGGCCGCTTTGCCAAAATTACGCCGGAACTTGATGATCCTGATGTTTGGGTCGGTTTGGGCCAGCTCCTCCATCAAGTTGAAACTGCCGTCCCGGCTCCCGTCGTCAATGAAAATGATCTCATGGCCGTGGGGACGACAGTTGGCAAGGATCTCTGCGGTCAACTGGCGCAGGGAATCCACTTCATTCAGTACAGGTATCACAAAAGAGAGCAGCATGTTATCTCCCGTCAGATGAAGATCTTGATGAGGGTCATCGCCAGGGCTGACCCGATCGGGACCTCGACGTTGTCATCCACCGGCAAATTGCTTAGTTCCGCCAAGGTGGCAGCCAGGGCGCCGGTGAAGGCAATCACGGGGTGCAAACTGAAGGCCAGGGCATAAACGAAACAGACCGCGAAACAGGCCAGGCTGCCTTCCAGCGACTTCCGGCCGTTGCCGATGCGGCGTTTGCCGAAGTTGATGCCCACCATGGCCGCGAAGGTGTCGCCGATGGAGAGGAAAGACAGGGCAAAGAAAACCACCTCCGGCGCGAAAAACGCCACGCAGACAAGGGCCGAAAAAAGCAGATAGGTGGCCCCTGTGAAGTCCCTCAATTCATGGCGGCGCAGCATTGTCCCGAAGATCCACCAAAAAGTTTTTCGGAAGCTCTTTTGCCAGAAGCGGTAAAACTCGATCGCCAGCAAAAGCACAAAAGCCCCCAGCATGATGAAGAACATCAGTTTGCGGTTGTAGTTCAGAACAAACCTGTAGCCCAGGGGGATCACCAGCGAGGCGAGGTGAATGCTTTTGCGCAGTGTTTCCTTGAGTGGAGGCATGGGATCTTCCCGCTATGACCTCAACTGAATTTCTTGTCTGGATAAAAAGCCAGGATCTTCACTGTCCTCGGTGCCTTCCAGTTCAGCAGCACGTCGCCGGTTTGGCCGGCCGGAAGGGAGATACTGCCATGTTCAAAGGAAAACGCCTTTTGTAGCTGGTTGTGGTCCGCATCTTTCACCAGAATGAGGGGCTCAGGATTCTGTTGGCCAAAGGGAAGCAGCAGCTCCAACCCGCGCCAGTTGTCCAAATTGAATTGGTCGAGGCTGAGGCAGGCATCAGGGTCCACATCGATCCGAGGTGGATCGGTGCTTAGATTTTCGGTCAGATATTGATTGTAGCATTCCAAAAAAGCGTCGTATCGTTCGGGCATCAGGGTGAATCCCGCCGCTTTGACGTGTCCGCCAAACTGCTTCAGATGTTCCTTGCAGGAGGAAAACGCCTCCACCATGTTGAAGCCCTCGCCGCAGCGGCCTTCACAAACGATGTGGCCGTTGTGCTGCTTGAGCAGGATCGTGGGTATCCCCAGCTTGCCCAAAACGTAGGTGGCGCCTGTTCCCAACAGAGGGTAGGGGATCACCCCCTCGTCGTCAAAATAGATGAAGGCATTGCAGGTGAAGCCGGTGGTGACGCTGTCCAGAAATGTGAACACGCGGTTGAGTTCGCCCTCCCACTTTTTTTGCAGCGCTTCCATGGCTTGGAACAACTCGGCCTTGGCATCGCCCATCTGCAGCAGGAATCGCATCGCCGTGTGCTGACCGTTGTCTTCACGGCCGTTGGCGATGAGCCTGGAAGTGTATTGCAGGAAACTGAAGACGCCGGAATCGCTTTCCACGCGTTTGTGGTTGCGGAGCAAAAATTCCACGCTGGGGTCATCCAGCTGGTGCCAATGCTCGATCACGTGGCGCACGATCACCCTGTTCAGCCCTGTCATCGGCACCTTGTCCGCGATGGAGCCCACGGCTGTCCAAAAGTAGGATGACAGCGGCACCTGATGATCCAGGATGCGTCCCAGATAGCGGAGCAGCATCAGGGTTACCCCAACTCCGGCCAGCGCTTTGAAGGGATACTGGCATTTGGGAAGCTGCGGATTGAGGATGGCGTAGGCGTTGGGCAGGGTTTCCGGCTGGATCAGATGATGGTCGGTGATCACGGTGTCGCAGCCCAGTTGGTTGAGCTTCTCCACCCCCTGATAACTTGATATGCCGTTGTCCACAGTGATCACCAGCTTGTAGCCGCCCTCGCGCACGAACTCCACAAAGCTGTCCTGGATGCCGTGGGGGTCCTGATTGCGGTTGGGGATGAAATAGTTGTGCTTCTGATAGCCGCAGGCATTGAAAAACTGATACAGGATATAAGCGCTGGTGACGCCGTCGGGGTCGTCGTGGCCAAAGATCACGGTTGGCTCGTTGTTAAACATCGCCCTGCTGATGCGCTCCGCCACGGCATCGATATTGGCCAGCAGGACTTCATCGGGCAGAGTATCCAAGCCTGCTTTCAGCCCGTCTATTTCCATGCCCCGCTTGTGGCAGATCTGTTCCAACAAGCTATGTTGGCCAGGTTCTGAAAGTGATTCTACCATGTTTACAGGTCTTCCTTTTGGGGAATTTCCCTTGGCGCGGTGCGATCCGGCGCTTTGGAGAGGATATCGAAGCCGGTGAAGCCGAACATCAGCAGGAAAGAATTGTCCATAAGCTTGTGCTGGTCGAGGTTGCCACGGTGGCTGTATTGCAAGCCGAGGTCGATCCTGTTCACCTCACCCTGCAGGGGCAGGCTCACACCCAGGCTCAGGGCAAGTTCATCGATCTTGTGGCCTTCCACCAGGAAGGGGAGCTGCCGCCAGGAAACCCCCGTGCGCAGGGGCAGCCTGAGTATGCCTTTCCGGTCCTGGCTTCTGGCCGGCTCAAAGGCCAGGCCCAAACCCGCCTTCCA
>JAGOIS010000081.1 GCA_017995495.1 Candidatus Cloacimonadota bacterium | reverse complement strand
CGGTGGCAGACCGCGCAGAGCGGCGGCGTGACCTGGCGGTGGCGTTTGATCTCGCAGGCATGGAGTCTGGATTTTTTCATGGCTGGTCTTTTCCCTGAAAAGCCGCTGCCTGTCAAGAAATATCGCCATGCGGAAAACCCCCGCGCCAACTTGGAAAGGCATGGCCTGGTTTACAGGCGTTTAGCGGGGTTGCGGAATGTCACCATTCCCGCCAGACAACTGAATGTGACAGCATAAGTTAACCATGTTTCACCAGCCCCTGAATGGCTCGACCGTCCCCCGGCTCCCGCCGCAGCCGGAAGTAGATTTCACTTGACACATCCGGGGCTTTTTCGGCGTCTGAACCATTATCCGCAAACCCATGGGGAGGAAGAGATGAATTTTCACAAGCTGGCGCTGATCTTGCTGGCCCTGCTCTTTGCCGGGCAGGTGGCGGCGCTCACGCTCGACGCATTGCAGGAGATCTACTATCAGACTGATGACGCGGTGGAATTCGCCGCCCAGGCAGGCCAATTCATTGAAGAGCACGATGATCCGGGCGAGCTTGAGCACGCTTTGATGCTGTGGAACGGCTTGGATGAGGATGCCAGTCTGGCCTGGCTGGACGCCAAGCTTCAGGGCGGCCCCGCAGATCCCAAATACACCTTTCTGAGGCTGCTTCTGCTGGACGATCCCCTGGCCAAGCTGGACTCGGCCCGCTCCCTGATAGACAGCAATCCAAACTATGAGGGCGGCTACCGGGCCCTGCTGCTCACCTACGTCCAGGATTTCCTCCCCTCCGATCTGGAAGCCCCTGATGGCAACGCTCATGAGCTGTTGGCAGGCGATCTGCCCCTGCTGAAGCGTTACGCGGAAAAGTTCCCTGGCAGCGCTTACGCCCGCATGGCCAGGGTCTATCATTTCGCTCAATCCGGAGATCTGGAAGCGGCCAAACCTCCCTTCCGCGAGGCCGTGAAGGCAGGCGACGCCTGGGTGGACGACATCGGCGTGATGAATATGTTCCCCTCCCCCAAATACGCTGACCTGCTGGCTTATCAGATCGAGGTCTTGCGCGAGGACGACTCCGAAGCCCCCACCAAATACCGGATCGCCGAACTGGCTGGGGACCTGGTGGATCTCCTCTTCAACCAGAACCAAGACTACGAAGCGGTGATAAAGAATTTCGGGGCTGATCCCTGGTATTGGGAAAACCAGTATGTGGCCTACGCCCTGGCGATGAGCTATCTGGAACTGGACCAGACCGCCAAGGCGGTGGACCTGCTGACTGGAAATGGCGACCTGAACCTGGCGCTGCCCTTTCAGGACGCCTGGCTGTCCTACAACAGCGAGCAGGCGGTGGAGGCTTATGCCAGGATCTTGGGGCCAGTGGCGGAGGATCCCGTCAACGCATACCTGATCGGACGTTCGCTGAGCGACTCCCAGGAAAGGCTGCGCCGCGCCCACGCCCTGGTGGAGGCGCATCCCCAGGCGGAACAAGGCTACAGCCTGGCCGCGGAAACGTATCTGAAACACTTCAGCTCCAGCGCCGCCGACGCTCCTGAGCGCGCCGGCATGAACGCGGCCCTTAAAAATGACGCCCAGCTTCTGCGCGATTTCCATTTGCGCTTTCCCCAAAACCACCTGGCCACCATCGGCTACTTCCTGGTCAATCTGGCGGAAAATGATGACGACCAAGCCTTCCGATCCTACAAGGAACTCCACGGGGCCGGATTTGGCGAGACCATCGCCAGAAACATCGCCAAATTCACTCTCGAAGCCGGGAAGCCGGAATTGCTGCTGCTCATCAGGGAATATGACCTGGGCCAGCTGGAAGAGAATGCCGGGCTGAGCGAGGCTGAACTCCAGGCGAAGCTGGGGCGGGACTTTTGCCAGACCCTCCTGGACGGGGATTATTACCGGGAGCTGATCGGGGCCACTGCCAAACATCCCGCTTGGATGGACGATCCCGAGATCCAGTTCATGGTGGTGAACGCCCATTATTTCCTGGACGATTTCACCCAGACCATCGCCACCCTGCGCCTGATGGTGGATAAGGGAACCATCGGCACCACCCTGCTGAAAAGCCTCAACGACCGCGATCTGACCACGCACAAGGATTGGCAGCCGCTGCTGGAACTGGCGGCCGGCAAGCCCGATCCAGACGCCGGGACGCCCCCGGAACCGGCGCAGAAAGAATAGCCTGAAAGCCCCCTCAAGATCATAATTGCAGCCCGGAACCACTCCACTCCGGGCTTCTTTTTCCCCCTGAAACGCAAAAAAGGCGGAAAAGGATTCCTCTTCCGCCTTCAAGCTCAGGGGGGTCAGCTTATTCGGATATGGCCTGAACGGGACAGGTGCCGATGCAGGCCCCGCAATCTATGCAGGTGCCTTCGTCGCACTTGGCCTTGCCGTCTTCCATGGACAGCGCTTGCACGGGACAAACGTCCACGCAGGCGCCGCATCCGATGCAGGTGTCTTTATCGATCTTGACTGCCATTGTTATCTCCTGTATGGGTTTTGGGCAAGGTTCTGCGCCCCGCCCCTTTCGTCAAGGAAAATCTACGCCTTGGCCTTGCCCTGGTTGGCAACGGCGCTTTCCGCCTCGGCCAGTTCCGCGGCGTCGGCCAGGTAATAACGTTTGCTCACGCTCAAGTCGGCGTGGAATTCATAGACCAACGGAATGCCGGTGGGGATGTTCAGTCCAACGATATCCGCGTCGCTGATGCCGTCCAGGCTCTTCACGATGGCGCGGAGGCTGTTGCCATGCGCGCAAACGATCAGGCGCCGCCCGGCCACCAATCTGGGCACGATCACCTCCTCCCAGAAGGGCAGGGTCCTTTGGCAGGTGTCCTGGAGCGATTCGCGGAGGGGCAGCTGGTCTGGAGTGAGGCGGGCGTAGCGGGCATCGAAGCCCGGCCAGCGCGGGTCCGTGGTGGCCAGCGCGGGGGGCGGGACATCGAAGCTGCGGCGCCAGATCTTCACCTGCTCCTCTCCGTATTTCTCCGCGGTCCCGGCCTTGTTGAGCCCCTGCAAAGCGCCGTAGTGGCGTTCGTTGAGGCGCCAGTCGTGGTGCACCGGCAGATACATCAGGTCCATCTCATCCAGCATCAGCCAGAGGGTGCGGATGGCGCGTTTGAGCACGGAGGTCCAGCCTTCGTCAAAGACGAATCCCTCCGCGGCCAGGCGCTGCCCAGCGGTTTTGGCTTCCAAGATGCCTTTCTCGGAAAGGTCCACGTCGGTCCAGCCGGTGAAGCGGTTTTCCTTGTTCCAAACGCTTTCGCCGTGGCGGACAAGCACTATCTGATACATTGTTCTTCTCCTTAAGGTTGGGGTTTGTATCTCAGGGCTCCGGCAGCCGCCTCGAGGGCCCGGGCCAGGATGTAAAGCAGGTCTGAAAGCCGGTTCACATACCGGAGCAGAGGCGCCGCGACAGGCTCCACCCTGGCCAGCGCGACCACCTGGCGCTCCGCCCTGCGGGCAACGGCGCGGCAGATGTCCAGGCGGGCTGAGGAGGGCAGGGAACCGGGGATCACAAAACCCTTGATGGGGTTGGCTTCCTCCAACTCCCGGATCAGCGCTTCCAGGGCCTCAACCTCCGCCTCCGTAACGGGATGGGGATATCCGCCGCCGGGGGTGGCCAGCTCTCCCATCACCCGGCCCAGCCTGATCTGAACGTCCTCCAGAATGGCCGGCGTCCTGGGGTCGGAGAGCTGATGGCGGGCGTCTCCCAGCCAGGCATCCAGTTCGTCCAAAGCGCCATAGGCCTGCACGCGCGCGTCGTCCTTCCAGATCCTTTCTCCGTTGCCGAGCGAGGTCTGGCCGTTGTCTCCGGTTTTGGTGGTGATGCTCATTTCATCGCCACGGCGGAGATCTCTATCAGTCCGTCTTTTGGCAGCCGGGCCGCCTGGATGGCCTCGCGGGCCGGGTGGGGCGCGCTGAAGTGGCTGGAGTAGATCTCGTTGAGCGAGGCAAAATCGTTCATGTCCTTCAGGAACACAGAAACTTTCACAACGTTGCCTAAGCTCATCCCCGCCGCTTCCAGGATGGCTTCCAGGTTGGCCAAGGCCTGCTCGGCCTGGGCTTCAAAGCCTTCCGCCATTTGGCCGGAGCCGGCCTCGATGCCCAGCTGGCCGGAAATATAGAGGGTGTCGTGCTTCAGCACGGCTTGGGAATAGGGCCCCAGGGCGGCCGGGGCTTGGGCAGAGTTGATGGCTTGCATCTGTTCTCCTTATTTTCCCAGGGTTATCCGGGCGATCCGCACCGATTCCGTGAGCCGGTTCAAGGGAATGTAAGCCTGGGTTTCGCGCGTCAGGTTGTACAGCAGCAGTTTCCCTTCGCGGATGTTTTCCTCGCGGATGGTGATCATCAGGTCGCACTTGTGGGCGCGGGCCTGGCTCTGCTCCTTTCCGCTGTCGCCCACCTCCGGGCTCAACACGGTGATGATCCCCTCCGCGTGGAGTTCCTGGGCGATCTGCAGCAGCATCATCTCCATGTCGGGCGATTGGGCGAAGATGTAAACGGAAAAGTCGTTGCCCCAGGTGAAGAAAAGTTCGCGGGCGTCCATGGCGCTGAACACCAGGTCCAGATCCAGATAGAAGCCCACGGCCGGGATGCGGAGTTTGCTGATCTTTTCGGAAAGATAGTCATAGCGGCCGCCGCCGCCCACGGTCAGTTCATCCCCGCCCCCGCCGATCACGAGGTCGAAAACCGTTTCGTTGTAATAGGCAAAATTCTTGAACAGGCGGGGGTCAACCTTGTAGGGATGGCCGAGATTGGCCTGCACCTTTTTGATGCTGGCAAAGTTGGCCTGGCATTTGGGGCAAAGGTGGTCCAGGATCTTCAGGTCGTTGGGTACCGTGTGGCGGCAGCGCGCGTCTTCGCAGCGGGTTTCCGCGAAAGGATTGGCGGCCAGTTCCGCCAGGCAGGCGGGGCAGTATTCCCCCTGGTGTTTTTTGAGCCCGGCTTTCACGTCCGCGAAGAACCCGCGGCGGCAGTTCTCGCAACCAAAGCTGTTCAGGCGCAGGCTGGCGTCCTTGAAACCCAGCTCCCTCAGCAGCCTCATGCCCAGGCTGATGATCTCATTTTCGGATATCAGGCTGTCGCTGCCCAACAGCTCCACCCCCAGTTGGAACGATTCCTGCGCCGCCTGGTCCCTGCCCCGGCGGAAAACCGGGCCATGGTAGTAGTAGCGGTGGATGTCCCCGGGGCGGTAAGTGCGGGCCACATGGCTGAGCAGGCTGATGGTGCCTTCCGGGCGCAGGCTGAGCTGGCCGGCCCTGCCGTCCGGGGCGCAAATGTGGATGGTCCCGGAGGCCACGCGCGCGGCCTCCCGCCCCTCCATCAACGCGGTGATGCCCTTTTGCACCAGCTCGCGGTCCTGGAGGATGGGCAGGCGGATCTCATGATAGTCGTGCAGCTTCAGCACATGGTCGAAGCGCTCTTCCATCAGCTTCCATTTCCACACCTCATCGGGCAGGAAATCCGGGTACTCCGGTTTGCCTGGGGCCATCTCATCTCCTCTTGACCTGATATCCCCATCCAGATTTCGCGCCTGTTTCTGTCAATCAAAAAGGCTGCCCCTGGTTTTGTCCCCTGGAAGTCCCTGGTCCGCTCGGAGCGGCAAGGGTTGGATCCCGTCGATCTCAGTTATCGTTCTGCGCGGCATTCACCCGGAGGAAGATCCGCTCCGGCAGGGGTGGGAGTCTGCCGCTGGGTGCCGCAGGTAAAGGTGACAGAGATGGCAAGGGGGAGATCGAACGACGATTTTCCCTGTTTTTGCTTATGTTCGCGGTGATCCACCCGCAAGAGGTACAGCAGAAAGCCAAGAGCGAAAAGCGTAATGATGCACATAGCGACATGGTAAACAGAAAACCTGAAAAGGCAAGGTAAAATGAGCGATTTAGTGATCAAGATCACACTGGACGCCGAGGCCCTGAAGAGCGGCTTGAACGAGATCAGCGCGCGGCTGCAGAAGGTGGAGGGCGGCAAGCTGAACATAAACGAGAGCGCCGCGGAAAGTTCCGTGAAAAGCGTGACGTCGGCATTGGAGGAGTCGAAGGGGGCTCTCTCTTCGCACGCGGCAGCGCCCGCAACTTCACGGCTGCTGCTGCCCCCCTCTTCCGCGCTATTAACCGCGTAAAAAACGAGATCAAAGCCGCTGGCGACCTGGACGACCTCCCGCCGCTCACCGGCATCGCCGTCGAATATGGCGCCCTCCTCACCCGCTCGGTCCTCCTCTCTTTCGTTAAAGGCTCGGATAATGCCCGCAAACGCAAGTATCGCAAAAACTCCCTCTCCCTGGACGACCTCCTCCACTTCTCCTGGGACCTCCAAAGCACTGCCGCCGTCAACGCCTTCTATCGTGAGGCCTTTGAAATGGCCGGAGTCCAGACTGACGAACTCCGTGACGCCCTCTTCCAGGATGCCCGGGCTGTCTTTGCCGCCGGTGGCACATACAGGGATTGGGCAGACAACTTCAGTATGCACGGCTTCGAGCCCTCAAACCCTTATCACCTCCGCACCAATTACGACACCGCCGCCAATGCCGCCTATTCAGCCGGACACTGGCAACAGATCCAGGACGCTAAACTCCTCTTCCCCTACCTTCGCTATGTCACCATGCAGGACGATAAGGTGCGCGAAGAGCACGCTGC
>JAGOIS010000080.1 GCA_017995495.1 Candidatus Cloacimonadota bacterium | reverse complement strand
GAACTGGCGGATCCCTTCGATCAGGCTGGAGGGGGCTTCCGTGCCTTGCACCAAAGCGGGATATACGCTTACCTCCACCGGCCAGCGGCGGCGGAAGACGTTCAGGATGTCCTGTAAAGCCGCTCCGGTGGGTGACGTGACGATGCCGATCCTTTCCGGGTAGGGGGGCAAAGCCTGTTTGTGTTCTTGATCGAAGAGGCCTTCAGCTTGCAGCTTGGCCTTCAGCAGTTCGAACTGCCTGGCGAGGTCACCCTTGCCAGCCAGTTCCATGCTCTGGACGTTCAGATTGTAGTATCCGCCTTTCTCATAGACGGTGAGCCTGCCAAAGCAGATCACCTCCATCCCTTCCTCCGGCTCAAAGTTGAGCCTGAGGTTGGCGAAGCGGAAAAAAGTGCACCGCAGGGTGGCGTTGGGGTCCTTGAGATTGAAATAGATGTGCCCCGAGCCATGGCGGGTGAAATTGCTGATCTCTCCGCGCACATAGAGCGGCTCGATCTGCGTTTCCACCACCTGCTTCAGATGCTGGGTTATCTCAAAAACGCTGAATACGATCAGATCATCCATAAATAGCCACTAAATCCGGGTGGGGATATTTGTCAATCTCCGGCTGCCCTCAAGCCCGGATGACAGCTTGCCTGCCTCTCCTGTCCTCACCCTGGTTCAAGCTCATCATGCCACACCGCGTTATAAAGGCAGGGAGCGCCTTGCGGACGCTCCCCGGCATTGATCATTTCGCGTTCAGGCCCGCTGCCAGGGCCCGCAGATTGGCTTCCACGATCTGCTCGCCCTTGCGGCTGAAGATCTCTGTGATGGCCCGGTTCAGTTCCTCGGCGCTGAAACCCAGATGGGTGGCGGCGGCGCCCAGCATCACGATGTTCATCGCGCGGGGTGCCTTCACCTCTTTGGCGATGCTGTCCGCGTCGATCAAAACGTGGTTCGGGAGCCCGCGGATCTCCGCGTAGACCTGCTCCGGGTCCGGATAGTTGGGAATGTTTTTGAAGGGGGTCATGTTGGCGATCAACCAACCCTTGGGATCCAGGTAGGGAAGGTGGCGCAGGGCCTCCATAGGCTCCACGGAGAGGATCATGTCGGCTTTTCCCAGGGGGATCAGGTCGCTCCAGATCTCCGAGTCAGCCAGGCGCAGGTGGGATTGGACGTCGCCGCCGCGCTGGCTCATGCCGTGCACTTCGGCTTGTTTGAGATGCCAACCGCGATTCAGGGCGGCCGCTCCCAAAATTGTGGCGATGGTCAGGATGCCCTGGCCGCCCACTCCGGCGAGAATGATGTCCTTTTTCATTGCGGCTTCTCCATTTTGTTCTTCTTCATCAGGGTCTGGATGCACTCCCGACGCGGGATGACCACGCTCACGCCCTCGTGGGCAAGCTCTTCCTTGTATACGGATACCATCTCATCCCAGTTCAGCTTCAGGGGTGTGACCACGCGGATGTGCTCTTTGGCCACGCCCAAGCCCAGGCAGATCTCCTCCAGCTTGCCAAAGCCGGTGTATTCCTGGCCGCCGGTCATGCCGGTGGTGGAATTGTCCAGGATCACGATCATCACGTTGGCGTTCTCATAAACGCAGTCCAGCAGGCCGGTCATGCCCGAATGGGAGAAGGTGGAATCGCCGATCACGGCCACGGCGGGATACAAGCCCGCGTCCGCGGCGCCTTTGGCCATGGTGATGCTGGCGCCCATATCAACACAGGAGTTGATGGCGTTGTAGGGTGGCATGAATCCCAGGGTGTAGCAGCCGATGTCGGAAAACACATGGCCGCGGCCAAATTCCTTAAGTGCCTCATTGAGGGCCAGATAACTGTCCGCGTGGGGACAGCCGACGCAGAGGGCCGGCGGTCTGGGATTGACCACTTCCGGCACTGGAGCTCCGATCGTATCAGGCAGCTTCAAGGCCTGCGCCACCTTGTTTGGATTCAGCTCGCCGTCGCGGGGGATGGTGCCGTCCAAGCGTCCGTGGATGGTCTTGGTGCCGCTCCAGGCCAATCCTTTTAGCTGATCCTCCACCACCGGCATGCCTTCTTCAAGGACCAACAGGGCATCGCAGCTTTCATAAAGCTTGCGCAGCGCCTGCACCGGCAGCGGATACTGGCAGATCTTGACCACGGGGTGGGGGACCTGTTTGTCGCCGTAAACGTCCCGCAGATAGTTGTAAGCCAGTCCGGTGGCCACGATCCCCAGGGATTGGCCTTCAGCCTTGAGATCGATGGAGTTGAAGGGCGAGGCTTCCGCTTCGGAGGTCAAAGCGGGCTGGATCTCGATCAGATGTTTGTATTTTTTGCGCGCGAAAGCAGGCAGAAGCATGAACTGGAAGGGGTCGTCAGGTTTATGCATGCTATTTTGGGCCAGCGGTTCACGCCTCCGCACCCCGCTGCGGGAATGCGAAAGCCGGGTTGTGAGGCGCAGCAGCACCGGCAGATGGTACTTTTCGGAAAGCTCGAAGGCGTGGAAGGCCATGTCGTAGCATTCCTGCTGGTTCGATGGCTCCAAAACCGGGATCATGGCAAACTTGCCGTAGAACCGCGAATCCTGCTCGTTCTGCGAGGAATGCATGCTGGGATCGTCCGCGGAAACCACCACCAATCCGCCGTTGGCGCCGGTGAAGGCGGAATTCATGAAGGGGTCGGCGGCCACGTTCAGCCCCACATGCTTCATGGTCACCATGGCCCTTTTTCCGGCGTAGCTCATCCCGATCGCGGCCTCCATCGCCGTTTTTTCGTTGGACGACCAATTTCGGTGGACCTTGGCGGCCTCCGCTTGTTTGCTGCGCTGCACGTATTCGATGATCTCCGTGCTGGGCGTGCCCGGATAGCCGTAAAATCCGCTGATCCCGGCATCCAGAGCGCCCTGCGCCAGGGCTTCATCGCCCAATAGCATCAGTTTTTCCATATCAGGAACTCCTTTATCGGATTTTTTTGCTTGAAATTGTGGCTGGGTTAGCGCTTGGAACGATAGGCAACTCCTTGTCAGTGATATATTTGATATTTTTTTCAGTTAGTTTGGATGCGCCAAAACAGTCAAGCAATAATTCGCTCTCCTGGCTCTCAAGAGACCCAGTCTGCCACAATATACCTGACGTAACAAGCTTACTTGGAGGGTTTACACTCCAACCCAAGGTGGGAATATCCTGTTCCGCCCCGGCGATCAATACGGAATAAATACGGAATCAATACGGATGAAATCCGTATTGATTCCGTATTTATTCCGTATTGATCGCCGGAGCCAGGTTGAGAGGGATCTTCTGGAAAAAAGCCAAACGCCCGGTCACATCTGTGAAATGGGCGCGAATGTCTTCCGGTGGATGGGGCAGGGGCCGTGATCCGCCAGGGCCTGGAGGTGGGCGGCGGTTCCGTAACCTTTGTGCCGGGCAAAGCCGTAGAGCGGATACTTGGGTTCAAAACCTGCCATGAGGCGGTCCCGGTGGACCTTGGCAAGGATGGAGGCGGCCGCGACGCAGGCGGAAAGGGAATCCCCGCGGACCAGGCAGCGGGCCGGGCAAGGCAGTCCGGGCGGCATCTGGTTGCCGTCCACGAGGCAGAGATCAGCTGGTGATGCGATCGCGGCCACGGCTTCCCGCATGCCTTTGAGCGTGGCCTGCAAAATGTCGTGGGCATCGATCCAAGCGGCGTCAACCTCTGTTATGAACCAGACCAAAGCGGAGTCGGTGATGGCTTTGAAAAGCCGTTCGCGGCTGATGGGAGAAAGTTTTTTGCTGTCGTTGATCCCCTCGATGGGGACGGCGTAATTCAACGCCACTGCCGCAACCACCACAGGTCCGGCCAGGGCCCCGCGTCCGGCTTCGTCGACCCCGATCAGGCGGTCCGGGGTCCACAGCAGGGTTTGATCGTATTCGTAGAGGTGTTTCACGAGGGTTTTTGCAGCATGAAAAAGAGGCGGAAATAGCGGTTGTCGAGGTCGTCGGGATCGCGGGTGAGCAGATTGGGTCTGGTCTCCGGGGCGAAGATGGCCCGCAGTTCCAGTTTGGAAGCCGCGCAGAGCTCCACCAGCTCCGAAGTGCGGTAGACCCTCTGGACGTGACGTTCCTCAAAACGGTCGTAGGCATCGAGGTTGGTGCGGAAGAGGAAGAAATGCGTGATCTGGCGGTAGGTGAGGGGCTCGAAACTGGAGATCTGGACCAGATATCCATCGCGGACCCGGGTGAAGGAAGTGTTGTCGGCAAAATTCTCCAGGCTGTTGCGTAGGGTGGAGATGTCAAAAATGAAGGTGCCGCCGGGGTTGAGGGCTTGAAAGGCGTTTTTGAGGAGTTGAGCGGCCTCGGATTTTTTGACCAGGTAGTTGAAGCTGTCGAAGAGGCAGAAGATGAGGTCGTAGCCGCCTTCCGGGATGGGATCGGTGAGCGCGTTGAGGAAGAGGGATGGTTTGAAGGGCTTGCTGTCCGCCACGTGCAGCATGTAGGGCGAAATGTCACAAGCATCCACCTTGAGGCCACGGAAGACGAGGATCTCCGAGGCGTTGGCAGTTCCGCAAGCCAGTTCCAGAATTCGTTTGGGCGCCGCTCCGGCAACTCGTTTGTGCCAGCTCAGGATCAGGTCCACCCACTGCTCGTAGTTCACATGGGACATATAGGAATCGTAATACTGCGCGAAGAGGGAGTAGGAGGTCTGATTGGCCGAGGGCAGGCCGGAACGCCTTTCCGCTGTTTTCGCCTGAGCGTTCACCGCGGCCTGGCGCAAGCGGTTCAAGGTGGACAGATAATCCGTGTGATCTTCTTCCAGACCAAGATTTGACGCCTGCTGGCCAGGGCGGAAATGCAGCAGGTTGAACGAGGCGGGATGGCTGTGGCAGATGGCGGCCACCAAGTCCCGGTTTTGGGTGCAGAGCAATTCGCCATTGGAATCGCGGCGGAAAGCGCCAAAATCCACGTAGAGACTGGAGTTCGCGGGAATGCCCAAGCATTCTGCCTCGCTTCTCAGAATGGCCGGATGCAGCTCCAGGGCCTGGCAGATCTCCTCCACGCGGCTGGCAGGTCCATCTCCGAGCTGGCTCAGGTCCGCCACGCAAAGGTTGCCGCCCAAAAAGACCGTGGCAGAGGGCGAATCCGTGGCGCGGCCCCAGAGGCGTTCAGACGCGAAACTGGCAAAGCAGAAGTCGGTGATCCCTTCCTCATGCAAATATTTCAGCATCGCCGACAGGGGATCCTTTCCGGAAAAGGCTTTGGCCGTGAAGGTGGGATGGCTGGGCAGGTCCTCCGCGGAGTCCGGTCCGGTATAAAGGTGGAACCAACTTGTCAGGTCATCGAAAGGAAAAAATCTCCAGATGGCTGCCAGTTGCTGGGGCTCCCAAGAGTGGAGGGAGATTACTGCTATTTTGTTCAAGGTTCAGAGGATCTTGTCGCTGGCCCCGGGGCGGATGAGCGGGGCGCCGTCAGCGCAGAGCGGGCATTCTTCGGGATTCCAGACGGGGAAGTCCAGCTTCAGCAAGGAAAGGAAGGGGCAGCCAAAATCCGGCGTGCCGTCTGAGCGGTCCACCAAGCCCGCCACGGCCTGAACCTTGATCCCGCGCAGGCTGAGGCAGTTGATCACCTCCCGAACGGAACCGCCGGTGGTGACAATGTCCTCGATCACGACGGCTTTTTTTACCAGCGACAGGTCGAAGCCGCTGCGGATGGTCATCTGGCCGTCCTGGCGCTGGCTGAAAACGTAATTTTTGCCCAGCAATCTGGCCAGCTCAAAGGCGAGCACCATCCCTCCGTAGGCGGGGCCGGCGACGGTATCGAATTCAAGGTCTTCCAGGCTTTCCGCCAGCATTTCGCAAACCAATGCCGTGGCCGCGGGATCCTGCAGCAGCCTGATCTTTTCGATGTAGGTGCCGCTGTGCTTGCCGGAGGTCAGCAGAAAGTGGCCTTCGAGGATGGCGCCGGCGGAGGTGAGGATATTGCGGATCTGGGGCGTGCTCCTCTGTTCGGCAAGGATCTCGCGGGCGCGCTGTTCATCTGCTGAGGCCACCTGGAGCTCGATGTCGAATTTTCCCGGCAGGATGCCCGGAAGCATGGAATACACTATCTCGTTCTTCAGGAACGCCTGAATCCCGTGATCCGAGAGGAGTTCTTTGGCCAGGTCGGCTTCAAAGTTGTCGGTGAACCTGGCGATGGTTACAAGTACCGGATCCATTACAGCTCCTTACATTTGGGTGGTGGAGGCCAGATAGACCAGCACCATGATGGCTTCAAACACGATCTCGTAGTCGTCGGCAGTGAATTCCAGGGTGCGTCCGTCGAGCCTTTTGGAGTACGGCATCAGGGCTGCCTGGTCGGCCATGGAGGTGTGGTTGAACTCAATTTTGAGGGTGATGGGCGCATCAAAGCGGTAGAGCGGAACAGCGGACTTGTCTTTGGCGAGGGCTTTGCCCACAGCCTGGCGGAGCAGCTCATCCACAGCCAGGCGGGAGTGGTTTTTTGCAGAAAACTTGGCCACGGCCTTTTTGGTGGCCACAAATTCCAGCCAGGGCAGGGGCTGGGAAAGTTCCCCCTTCAGGGTTTCGTCGCCGGACACCAGGGTCACCGGGATGCCCAGCCAGCCGGCATAGGCGGAGTTGATCAGGGCTTCGTTCATCTGCTGGCCGTTGATCTGGATGCGGTGGATGCGGCTGTTCGAATAGGTGTGGTCCATGTTGCCGC
>JAGOIS010000079.1 GCA_017995495.1 Candidatus Cloacimonadota bacterium | reverse complement strand
TGGCGATGGTCACCGAGCCCGGCTCACCCGCGGCGGTGATGATCTCGGCCTCACGCTGGTGCTGGCGGGCGTTCAAAACGTTGTGGGAGACGTTCCTGCGCCGGAGCAGGCGGCTGATCGTTTCCGACACCTCCACGCTCACCGTGCCCACCAAAACCGGCTTCCTGAGCTCGTGCCAAAAGATGATCTCGTCGATCAGAGCCTGGTATTTTTCGTTCTTGGTCAGGTAGATCACGTCGTCGTGATCCACCCGGGTTACGGGAACATTGGTGGGGATGGTCATCACCGGAAGGTTGTAGATCTCGATGAACTCACCTTCTTCCGTGACGGCTGTGCCGGTCATTCCGGCCAGGCGCTCGAACATCCGGAAATAATTCTGCAGGGTGATGGTGGCAAAGGTCTGCGTGCCAGCCTCGATGGTGACGTTTTCCTTGGCTTCGAGGGCCTGGTGCAGCCCGTCCGAAAACCTTCTTCCCGGCATTTGGCGCCCCGTGAATTCGTCCACGATGATCACCTGGTTGTCGATCACCACATATTCCTTGTCGTTCTCAAAGAGGGTGTAAGCCTTGAGCAGCTGGTTGATGTTGTGCAGCTTTTCGCTCTTGTCCATGAAGCGGTTGGTCTCGAGGGCCTTGCGCGCCGATTTTTCCTCCGCGGTGAGGGTTTCGTCCTGTTCGGCCCGGTTCAGCAGCTCGTCCAGGCTCTCCACCAAAAAGAGGTTCTTTTCGTTGCGTGAAAGCAGATCGCGCCCCTTTTCGCAGAGGTCCACGCTGTTGTGGCGCTCTTCCACCACGTAGAACAGCTTGTCGTCCAGCTCGTGCATCTTCTTGTCGCGCAGATAGATCCCTTCCATGTCGTTGACCAGCTTCTTCAGCCGGCTTTCCTGCATCAGCTTGGTGAAGGCCTTGTTGCGCGGGGCGGCGCGCTGCACGATGAGCAGATTGGTGGCCAGGCGGTCCAGGTCCGGCGAGGCATTGTTTTCCCCGGTGTCTTCGCGGATCTCGCTCAGCACCCTTTGCACCATGGCGTTTTGAGCCTGCACCAGTTGGTGGATCTGAGGACGGAGTTCATGGTAAAAATTCTTGTCCTGGGCGATGGGGCCGCTGATGATCAGAGGGGTGCGCGCCTCGTCGATGAGGATGCTGTCCACCTCGTCCACGATGGCGTAGTAAAAATCGCGCTGCACCAGTTGTTGCTGCGAAACCGCCATGTTGTCGCGCAGATAGTCGAAGCCGAATTCGCTGTTCATGCCGTAGGTCACTTCGCAGAGATAGGCTTCCTTGCGTTCCTCGAAGCTCATGCCGGTGGTGATGCAGCCAACCTGGAGCCCGTGGAAATTGAAGATGGGCGACATCCACTCCGCGTCACGCGAGGCCAGATAATCGTTCACGGTCACCAGGTGCACCCCGCGCCCCACCAAAGAGTTCAAAAACAGCGGCAGGGTGGCCACCAGGGTCTTGCCCTCGCCGGTGGCCATCTCGGCGATCTTGCCGTCGTGCAAAGCCATGCCGCCGATCAACTGAACATCGAAGGGCACCATGTTCCACTTCAGCAGATGGCCCCTCACCTCAAATTCCTGTCCCACCAGACGGCGGCAGGTTTCCTTCACCAGCGCGAAAACCTCCGGCAGATATTCATCCAGGGTGGATTTGGTGAGGGCTTTGAGCTGTTTTTTGGTCTCGTCAATGCGGTTGTCGATGCGGTTTCGCTCGCCTTCCTCGCCTTCCTCGCGGAATCTTTGTTCCAGCTCCGCCAGGCTTTCCCTCAGCCCGCTCAACTTGTCCGCGATCTCCGCGCGGATGGCCGCGACACGGTCCCGCAGCTGATCATCGTCATATTGGGCCAGGCCCTCGAAGACGCGGTTGATGGCCTCCACCTGAGGGGTGTATTGATTCAGGTCGCGGGTGGATTTATCTCCGAACATTTTGCGGAGTAGTTTTTCCAACATATCTCAATTCCTTGTATCATCTCCGCTTGCCCGCTTCCGGGCGGGCGGAACGTCTGTTTATAAATGGTTGGGTCAGAAAATCAATTCCCCCCCATTGTGTCAATATATTATATCCTTGGAAAGATATTGGGCCAAGCCCGAAGCGGCGCCGCGGATTTTTCCCTTGACAGCAGGACCGCCCTCTTGTAAGCAATTTTATAGACTGGAATACTGATCCAAAGGAACAAACCATGAAACCAAGCATCCTGATCATCGCCGCGCTGCTGCTGCTCGCGGCCTGCGCCTCCTCCGCCGCGAACTCAGCCGCCGAATATGGTTACCTGAGCCTGGCCGGCAGCATGATGAACCGCGAAGCCTGGGTGGACGGAACCAAGCTGGGTGTGGATCCCTCCGACGACAGCAACCGCGTCCGCCTCAAGGTTGGCGGCCACGATCTGGAGATCCGCTCCAAGAACAGGGTCCTGCTGGCGGATACAATCGTCGTGGAATCCGGCCAGACAGTGGAAGTGACGGTGCCCTGAGCCCGATCCCCCGATCAAGAGTTAAACAAAACCGCCGTCCCGAGGGACGGCGGTTGCTTTAGCTTTCTTCAGCGCTCACTCAATATGAGTTGCGTTGAAATCTGTTGCGGTTGTATTGCTGCTTTTTGTTCTTGCGGCAATCGGGGCAGCGCTGGGGCTCGTTGGTGAGGCCCTTTTCCTTGTAAAATTCCTGTTCGCCTTCGGTGAACACGAATTCCTTTGAGCAGTCTTTGCAAATCAATGTCTTGTCTGGCATTGTTTTCTCCTTTGTGTTTGGGACATCTGACATTCGGGTTTGAGGCTCTCCCAGAACATAAAGGAATAGGCTCAAGGAATGTTAATCCCTGTATAATGTGACGAAAAATGCCAGGCCTTAATTCTGTCAATCTATTTTTTAGAAATTGGTCTTGTCCACAAAATTGAAGGCGTCGATCAACATTGTGGGTATGCAACTGGAGGGTGAGGGCGATTCCTGTTTACCCAGCGCCAGGATCCTTCTGGTGGCGTCGTGGGGCATCTCGTTGAAGCGCAGATTGTTCACCGCGTGCTTCACCTGGCCGTCTTCAAAATACAGCACGCCGTCGCGGGTCATGCCGGTGAATTCCCCAGCCTTGGCATCAACGGTGCGGATGTACCAGAAGCGGTTGATGATCAGGCCGCGCGGCACCAGCTTCATCATCTCCTCCTCCGTGGCGTCACCGCCGGGGATGAAGTAGTTGTAGAGGCTCTGCGGCTCGGCGTTCTTTTCTTTGGCCCAATGCCGGTTGGTGGGCAGATTTTGCAGCACACCGTTTTCCACCCAGCTGATTTCCCGGTTGGCGATCCCTTCGCGGTCAAAAGGCCGGGCGTAGAGCCGCGGTTCTTTCAGAGTGGAGCGCAGGCTGAAATTACTTCCAAAGAAGGGCTGACCCAACTGGCCGGTGTAAGGGGTGAAACCTTCGTCGCTCTGGCGCCGGTTCATCATCCAGGCCATGAACCACAGCAGTTCCTCCAGCGCGGGCGGACGCAGGATCACGGGTATCTTGCAGGGATCAAAATCCTGCATCGATTTCAGGCTTTCCGCCTGGGCGAGCAGGCGTTCAAACTCTTGTTCCAGCGAGAACTTGCCGAAATCCAGGGCCGAGTAGGAGACCTTGGTTTCCACCGCGTCCTTTTTCAGGGTCATGGAATGGCCGAAGCTGCTGAGTGTGTCGCTGCCCGCGAAACCGTTTTTGGTGAAGAAAGCGCTTTCGACGATGTGTTTTTCCGTCATGCCGGAAACCGTGGCGCCGTAAGCCTTGGCCTTGGCAATGGCCTGGGCCACGATCTCCACCATCCGGGCGGGTTCCAGATCCCGAGTGGCCGGATCGCAATTGTTCACCGGCTGAAGCTGCTGCGCGCCCATGCTGGGCATGTATTCCGGGTCCGGGCGGTTGAGCCGGGCGATGGACTCGGCAGTTTTGATCAGGTGGTCCAGAGTGGCTTCGTCGTCCTGGTTCACGCTGCAGCCGCCGGTTTTTTGCCCGAAGGCCACCCCCAGGGTGATATCCAGTCCCGGTCCGGCGATGTGCTGGGTGATGCCGTTTTGGGCGAAGCGGGTCTCGTGGCTGTCGCTGAGGCTGATGTTCAGCTCGTAATCATCTGCCTGGCAGTGGGTTTGAACGTATTGGGCGATCTTTTCGAAGAGCGGATTCATTGTGAACCTCCCACGCGGATATTGCGGAATCTGGCGGTAGCGGCGCCGTGCGTCATCCTGGCCGACTGGCTGGGCTGGCCTTTGCCGCAGTTGATCACGCCGAAAGGCTGCCAGTGGCGTTGATCGCAGATGGCGTCGCAACTGTTCCAAAATTCCGGATTGCTGGATTTGTAGATCACCTTTTTGAGCGGGCGGAACAGCTTGCCGTTCTTGATCTCCCAGAAGAAATCGCCGCCGAACTGGAAATTGACGCGGTGCTGGTCGATGGAAAAGCTGCCCTGGCCCTGGATGTAGACCCCGTCTTCGGTGTCGGCGATCAGCTCACCCGGGCTGAGTTCTTTGGTTCCCGGCAGCAGATAGAGGTTGGGGATGCGGTTGATCGGCTGGTCGTAATAGTAGGTGGCGCGGTTGCAGCCGCGGGAATAGCCCAGCCCGATCTCCATGGCGGTGTCGCGGGTGCTGCCGTATTCGTTGAGGATCCCGTCCTTGATGATGTGCCATTTTTGGCCGGGCACGCCGTCGTCGTCGAAACCGAGGGTGGCCAAACCTTCAGAGAGGGTGTTGTCACCCACGAAGTTGACGATCTCGCTGCCGTAGCGGTAGTTCTTGAGCTTTTCCGGAGTGGCGAAGGAGATGCCGGCGTAGTCGGCCTCCCAGCCCAAAACGCGGTCCAGCTCGGTGGGATGGCCCACGCTTTCGTGCATCGTGAGGCCCAGGTGGATGGGGTCCAGGATCAGGGTGCGCCGCTCTTCCGGGCCCAGCGGATCGGCCTTCACCTTGATCAGGGCTTCCTCCGCCACCTGTTTCGCCTTTTCCGTCAGGTTCAGGCTTTCGATCCATTCCCAGCCGGTGGCTTTGCCGCCTTCATTGAAGCTGCGGCTCTGGCTGTCGCCTTCATGCACCGCCGTGGCCGTGAGCATGGGCGTGATCCACTGGGTGTTCAGTTCCAGTCTGCTGCCCAGGGTGGAGCCAAACCACTTCTCATCCCGGTGCATGATGAGGTAAAACATCGCCCGCTTCACTCCCTCAAAGGCCAGCAGGGTGCGGTTGACCTCCAGCATCAGCTCCACCTTTTCCTTCATCGGCACCGTGCGCGGATCGATGCGCACCGGCGTCTCGTATTTGGCGATGTAGCTGCGCTCGGGGGCCAGGCGCAATTTTTTGTCCTTGTTCACCGAGGCGGAGAGCGAGGAGATCTCGGCCGCGCGTTTGACAGTGCCCAGCAGCGCCTCATCCGTGAACACGTTGGAATGGGCGAAGCCCCAGGCCCCGTCCTTGAAAAAGCGGATCCCGTAGCCGTAAAGCACGCTGTTGGACGTGTTTTTGAGGCTCAGGTTCTGCAGATAGATCACCTCGTCGGTGGTCTTCTGAACGCGGATGTCGGCATATTCGGCGCCGAGCTTCTCCGCCGCGTTCATGGCCAGGTCAAGATATTTCATCAATCCTCCCATTGTGGATCTTAGTTCGTGGCTATGCTATCCAGATCTTGCAAACCGCCTTCCATTCCAGCAAAATTCCCCGCCCCCGCTTGTCAAGCCGGATTTTCCATTTGACAGATCCAGCCCCCCCGCGCCATCATGCCAAGATCGGCTCCAAGCAGCTTAAACATAAATCCAAAAAGGAAGATAGAGACCATGGACTGCCCCTTTTGCAATTTGAACCCCCAGCAGATCCTGCTGGCCAACGCACATTTTGTCGCCATCCGGGACCGCCATCCCATCTCCGAAGGCCACTGCCTCGTCGTTTCCCGCCGCCACCTGAAGGACTTTTTTGAACTCTCCGCCGCGGAAGCCTCCGCCCTGACCGACCTCAGCCGCGAACTGCGCCTGCTCCTGGACAGCGAACACCACCCCGATGGCTATAAACTGCTGATGAATTGCGGCGCCGCGGCCGGGCAGAGCGTTTTCCACTTCCATCTGCACCTGATACCCCGCTACATCGGCGACAGGACCAATTTCCGCAGGATCACCGCTTCCCTGAGGGAGGTGCTGTGATCCGGATCGATGAACGGCAGGATGGATGTTGACTCCTGCAAGGGAAGGAAGGTAACGGTGGCTGAAGGGATTTGGTTCAAGCATGAAATAATTTGAATGTAAAAACAGATTTTTCTTGACCTGATCCCGATGTCCTGATTATTTTCGCCGGGTCATCATAAAAACTCTGCTAAAAAAGGAGCAGATCATGAGCCGCAGCGCACGTTTCACCCTTTTTGCTTTGCTGTTCGCGAGCGTGTCCTTCCTTTCCGCCCTGTCGAACGAATATGTTGTGTCCAGCTTCCCCGGCCCCGATGGCCGGCTGATCGACAGGATCAAGGTTCCCGGCATCCCCGTGGAAAAACGCGTCCCCGGACCGGTTGCCACACCCGGCCGCAGCGCGGTTATCCTGTCAAATGTCCCTGCCTTTGACTGGTGTTACGGATGTTCGGCAACCTCTGCGGCCATGATCGCCGGCTATTACGACCGCACCTCCCACTCCAACGTTTATGCCGGACCCACAGGCGGCGGCGTGATGCCTCTGAACAACAGTTCCTGGGGATCCGGAGAATGCCCGCTCAGCGCCA
>JAGOIS010000078.1 GCA_017995495.1 Candidatus Cloacimonadota bacterium | reverse complement strand
GGAGTTGACTGTCCGGAAAAGGGCCAGGCCTTCGGCAACGTTGCCCGGCAATTCACCTCCGATCTGGCCTTCAACAAAGCCGTGAAGGTGAAATATACGGAACGCGACCAATACAAACGCTATCTGGGGACAGTTTATGTCGGCGAAACCAACCTGAACAAGGAATTGGTTAGAGCCGGCCTGGCCTGGCATTACAAGGAATACAGCGACGATCCCGTGATGGCGGCTCTGGAGATCAAGGCCCGGCTGAAGAAAAAGGGGCTCTGGTCCGATCCCAAGCCGATCGCGCCCTGGGAATTCCGGCGCCTGAAAAGAGAAAAAACTTGACGTTGCCGGCACTTGCGGTAAACTGCCTCAGATTGACCCTTTGGCTGCTGCCGGGTTGAGAACACCTGCAATATCAGAATTCAATATAATACAAGGAGACCAGATCCATGACAAAAGTTCCCTGTTTCCTGGAAGCGGACCTGCATGGCAAGATCGTGCTGGTACGCGTGGACCACAACGTGGTGAAAAAAAGCAGGATCAAGGATCCTATGCGGATCGAAGCCACGATCCCCACTCTGCTCCACATTTTCAAGCAAGGCGGCCGGCCCATATTGATGACCCATGTCGGCAGGCCTTTTGACAAGGCAACCGGGGTAATCACCATCTCCGAGGAAGACGCAGTGGCGCCGATCGTGAAATATCTGGAGGAAAAGCTCCAGCTCCGAGGCCTGATTCCGGATTGCCAGGCTGAAGGTGGCAACGGGATCACAGACCTTGCTCCGATCGGAACCGCCGTGACGTCTTTGCGGGAGGGGAAGGCGGATTTTGTATATCTGCCGAACACCCGCTGGTTCAAAGGCGAGGAAACCAAGGATGAGGCCACAAACACCCTGGCCCAAAAACTGGCCTCCTTTGCCGATCTTTACATCAACGACGCCTTCGGTTCCTGGCAGCCTCACGCCTCCACCTGGAACGTCACCAAGTTTCTTCCCTCCTATGCCGGACTGCTGATGCTCAAGGAGATCGCCAATCTGCAGAAGGTTTTCGAGCCCCGGCGTCCACTGGTCTCGGTGGTGGCGGGCTCCAAGTTCGACACCAAGATCGGCCCGCTTTCCTCTCTCATCAAGCTCAGCGACAAACTGGTGTTGGGGGGAGTGCTTTACAACGCGTATCTGGCGGTGAAATACCAGCTTCAGATCAAAGGCCTGGATCCCGCGGACCTCGAACTGGCGGCACAGTTCATCCAGGAAGCCGAACCTTGGAAGGACCGCATCGTTGAGCTTCCTTACATTATCGAATCGGACAGCTTTGAGAGCGCGGCCAACTGGAGAGTCCACAAGCTCGCCGACCTCAAACCCGGCAACCAGCTGAACTTCGTGCTGGATGTAGCGCCGGAATCCTTCGCAGATGAAGCTGTTAAAGCTGTTTTCGCCGCAGCCTCGACCATCTTCGTGAACGCTGTGATGGGCTACACCACCCTGTTCACGGAAGGCACCAAAGCCATGTACACCCTGATCGATGAAAACTCCAGCGCTCAGAAACTCTACGGTGGTGGCGACACCATTCAGGATTTTCGTGACCTGCTGCCCGGCATCTTCGCCAAAGCGGCCAATGATCCTGCCTATTACTTTTTCACTGGCGGCGGGGCCATCCTCGACGCCATCGTGAGCGGCTCGCCTTACGGCATGAAGCCGGTCCAGGCCCTGATCAAAGAATAGAGGAATGAGAAGTGGAATTTGACCATGAACTGAAACTGAGGGAGGAATTTCCCCCGTCCAGTCTGGAGCAATGGAGACAGGCAGTGGTGGAGAGCCTCAAGGGAGCAGATTTCGGCAAGGTGATGCACACCAAAACCTACGAGGGCATCACCCTGAAACCCATTTATACCAAGGAAGACACCGCCGCCCTGACTTTTACGCAAAGCAGCCCGGGAACCGCGCCATATCTGCGGGGCAACGACCCCCAGCGCTTTCTTGCCGAAGGCTGGCTGATCGCCCAGAATCACACGGAAGCTGACCTGAAAGCCCTGAACAGGCAGCTTTTGGACGAACTGCAGGTGGGTCTGAACTCTGTGAACATCAAGCTCAGCCACGACGACGACCAGCGTGGGGCAAGCCTGAGAACCATCGCTGATCTGAGGGAGGCTTTTGCCGGCATCGATCTGATCGCCGCGCCGCTGTTTTTGCAGCTGGACATCACCGATGCCCATGTTCTGCCTCTCCTGGAAGAGTATTGTGCCGAGCGCGGCTGGGAACTGCGGAACCTGAACGCCGGCGTTGGTTTCGACCCCACATCCGAGTTTGCCCGCAAAGGCTGGCTGGGCCTGCCTTTGGAGGAAACCTGGAAAACCGTTTTGGACAGCGTCAACTGGGCTTTGGACAAGGCTCCCGGCGTGCGCTGCCTTTCCCTCGACGGCGGAGTCTATGAAGCGGCTGGAACCAGTTCCGTTCAGGAACTGGGTTTGGTGCTCTCCACCGCTGCCGGATACCTGGCAGGCCTCACGCAGGCCGGGCTCAATGTCGATCAGGTGGCGCCGCTGTTTCAGGTGAAGCTTTCCCTCGGCTCCAATTTCTTCATGGAGATCGCCAAGGTCAGGGCTTTCCGCCTTCTTTGGGCTGAACTGATCAAAGCCTACGGCGGCAACGAGGCTTCCCAAAAGGTCTGGATCCACGGACGCACAGCCAGCTTCAACAAGAGCACTTTCGATATATACGTGAACCTGCTGCGTTCTGCCACAGAGAGCTTTTCCGGCGTTATCGGCGGAGTGGACAGCCTTGAGGTCGATGGTTTCAACCAATTGGCGTCTGAGCCGGATGAATTCGTGCGCCGCGTGGCCCGCAACCAGCAGATCATACTCAGGGAAGAAGCGCACTTTGGCAAAGTGATCGATCCCGCCGGCGGATGTTACTACATTGAGAGCCTCACCGCCGAACTCGCGTCCCAAGCCTGGAAACTCATGCAGGACCTCGAAACCACGGGCGGCATGATCAAATCCTTGCGCTCCGGCAGGATCCATGAGCTGATCGAACCTGTGGCCAAAGCCAGGATCGAGGCTGTGAACAAGCGCCGTGACGTTTTTGTGGGGGTGAACATGTATGCCGATCCCCAGGAGAACGCTCCCGAATTAGCGCCCATCCCGGTCAACCCTGACCCTGTGAAGTCTGTCACCCTGGACAAGGGTCCGCTGCCCCGGCTTCGCGCGGTGCAGGAAATTGAAGCCCTGCGTTCGCAGATAGTGAACTCAGCTGCTAACAAGAAGATCTTTCTGCTCAATCTTGGCTCGCTGGCTGAGTACAAGGCCCGCGCGGATTTTGCCACCGCCTTTTTCCAGGTGGGCGGTTTCGAGGTGATCTTCGCGGGTGGATCCAGTACTGTTCAGGAAGCGGTTGAGGCAGCCCGGAAATCCGGAGCCAAAGCTTTCTGCCTCTGCTCCACCGACGAAAACTATCAGCAGCTGGTGCCGGAGCTTTGCTCCGCCCATCCAGGCGGGACCCTCATTCTGGCCGGCTATCCCGCGGACAAGGTTGATGAGTACAAAGAGCTCGGCATCCACCTTTTCATACATCTGAGGGCAGACGCGCGCTCCACCCTGCAAGACCTGGCCACCAGAATGGAGGTGATCAAATGATTCCCGACCTCACCAAGATAACCCCCGGATTCAGTGCCTCCAAATCTGATCAGAAAATCGTTGCCCCCGTCTGGAAGACCAACGAGCAGATCGACGTGAAAGCCCTCTTCACCCAGGATGACCTGGCCGCCGTGACGCATCTGGATTACCTTTCCGGACTGCCACCCTTTCTGCGCGGACCCTATCCCTCCATGTTTGTGCAGCGTCCCTGGACCATCCGCCAATACGCTGGATTTTCCACCGCCGAGGAATCCAACGCCTTTTACCGCCGCAATCTCGCCATGGGCCAGAAGGGGCTTTCCATCGCCTTTGACCTCGCCACCCACCGCGGTTATGATTCCGACCATCCACGCGTGATCGGCGACGTCGGCAAGGCCGGAGTGGCTGTGGATAGCATTCTGGACATGAAGATCCTCTTCGACCACATTCCCCTGGACCAGATGAGCGTTTCCATGACCATGAACGGCGCTGTGATCCCCATCATGGCTTTCTATATTGTGGCCGCGGAGGAACAGGGCGTGAAACCCGAACAACTCACCGGCACCATCCAAAACGACATCCTCAAGGAATACATGGTGCGCAACACCTACATCTATCCTCCGGAAGCCTCCATGCGCATCATTGCGGACATCTTCAAATACACCTCTCAAAAGATGCCGAAGTTCAACAGCATCAGCATCTCCGGCTACCACATGCACGAAGCCGGAGCCACCGCCGACCTGGAAATGGCCTACACTCTCGCCGACGGCTGGGAATATGTTCGCACCGCGATCGCTGCCGGAATCGACATCGACCTGATCGCGCCCCGCCTGTCATTCTTCTGGGCGGAGGGGATGAACTACTTCATGGAAGTGGCCAAGCTCCGCGGCGCGCGGGTGCTTTGGGCCAAGATCATCAAGGGCTTTGGCGCCAAAAACCCCAAAAGCATGGCTCTGCGCACCCACTCCCAAACCTCCGGCTGGAGCCTCACCGAGCAGGATCCTTACAACAACGTCACCCGCACCTGCGTGGAAGCCCTGGCCGCCACTCTGGGCCACACCCAGTCCCTGCACACCAATTCCCTGGATGAGGCGATCGCCCTGCCCACGGATTTCAGCGCCCGCATCGCCCGCAACACCCAGCTCTTCCTCCAGCACGAAACCGGCATCACCAAGGTGATCGATCCCTGGGCCGGCTCCTACTATCTGGAATACCTCACGGATGCCCTCATGAAGCGGTCTTGGGGCCACATCATGGAAGTGGAGCGCCTGGGCGGGATGGCCAAAGCCATCGAGACCGGGCTGCCCAAAATGCGCATTGAGGAAGCCGCCGCCAGACGCCAGGCCCACATCGATTCCGGCGAGGACACCATCGTGGGAGTGAACAAACACCGCCTGGCCAAGGAAGCCCCGATGGAGATCCTGGAAGTGGACAACTCGGCGGTTCGGGATGCCCAGATCGCCCGCCTGAACAAGCTGAGGGCCGAACGGGACGAAGCGAAGGTGAAAGCCTGTCTGGCTGCCATCACCTCAGCGGCCGAAGCCAAGACTGGAAACCTGCTCGAGCTCGCGGTGGAAGCAGCCCGCGCCCGAGCCTCCCTGGGAGAGATCTCCGGCGCCATGGAGAGTGTCTTCGGACGCCACCAGGCTTCCATCAAACTAATCAACAACGTTTACAGCAGCGAGTACGCAAAAATGGACGAAATAGAACAAGTTCGCGCCCTCACCGATAGATTCGCAGACCGCGAGGGAAGGCGTCCCCGCATCCTGGTGGCCAAAATGGGGCAGGACGGACACGACCGCGGCGCCAAGGTGGTCGCCACCGCCTTTGCCGACATGGGTTTCGACGTGGACATGGGTCCCCTTTTCCAAACTCCGGAGGAAACAGCCCGCCAGGCCGTGGAAAACGACGTCCACATCATCGGCATGAGTTCTTTGGCCGCGGGGCACAAGACCCTGCTACCGCAACTGGTGGAGGAACTGGCCAAACTCGGCCGTGAGGACATCCTGATCGTGGTGGGCGGCGTGATCCCGCCCCAGGACTACGATTTTCTTTTGGACAGCGGGGCCGCGGCCATCTTTGGCCCCGGCACCAAGCTGCCGGAAGCCGCCACCCTCCTGCTGGAAAGGCTGTTGCGGGATCGCGCGTGACCAAACATCGCAAGCCGGAATGGACACCCGCGGACGGGGGCAAAGCCTTCGCCTCCCGGGTGTTGGAAGCCAAAAGCGCCGGCAGCAGTGTATCCAACGCCGCGCCCAGAGCGGCTTACCTGCCTTCCGCGGAAAAACTCGCCGAGGGCGTGCTCAGAGGCGATCGAACCCTTCTGGCCAAAGCGATAACCCTGATCGAAAGCAATTCACCCCGTCATTTTGAGGCGGGACAGGAACTGGTCCGCCGGCTTCTGCCCGCCTCGGGAGACTCCATCCGAATAGGGATCACCGGAGTGCCCGGAGCGGGGAAGAGCACCTTTATTGAAAGTTTTGGCCTCTGGCTGATCGAAAAAGGCCACCGGGTGGCCGTTTTGGCCGTGGATCCCAGCAGTTCGCTTTCCCGGGGCAGCATTCTCGGCGATAAGACCCGCATGGAAGCTCTGGCGCGCCATCCAAGCAGTTTCATCCGTCCTTCCCCCAGTGGCGGCGCTCTGGGCGGAGTAGCCCGCAAAACCCGGGAAACGATCATCGCCTGCGAAGCCGCCGGCTACGACATCATCCTCATCGAAACCGTCGGGGTGGGGCAGTCCGAAGTCACTGTGCGCTCCATGGTGGATTTCTTCCTCCTGATGCAGATCGCCGGCGCCGGAGACGAACTGCAGGGCATCAAAAAAGGCATTATGGAACTGGCCGACCTCGTTGTGGTCAACAAAGCCGACGGACAGAACATCCAGGCCGCCGAACTGGCCTGCCGCGAACTCAACAACGCCCTCCACTATCTGCGGCACGCCACGCCCGGCTGGACCACCAAAGCCCTCACCTGCTCTGCCACTGAGAAAACCGGACTGCCTGAGGTCTGGTATGAGATCGAGCGTTTCGTTAAGCAGGGCGGGATCAGCGGGGTCCTTGAGGGCCGGCGTCAGTCCCAGGTGCTGCAGTGGTTTGAATCCCTGCTCACCGAGGCTGTGCTCAACCGCTTCCACTCCGATCCGCGCGTCAACCAGATG
>JAGOIS010000077.1 GCA_017995495.1 Candidatus Cloacimonadota bacterium | reverse complement strand
ATCCTGGGTGTTCTGGCCGCCCAAAGCAACACGGATGAGTTCGATCTGATGAAAACCTTCGTCCTGCCCAAAACCGCCGTTCCTATCAGTGATCTGATCCAGGAGGGCGACATGTGGTCCCTGGACGGCCTGCCGTTCAGCGGAATCGCCTTCGAACGCTTCGAAAACGGCAACCTTGCCCGGGTGATCAGCCTCTTCAGAGGTTTGCAGCAAGGCCCGATGTACCTTTGGTATCCCGACGGCGCCCCGCAAATGAGTGCCATCTACCGCCTTGGCAAGCTTAACGGACGTTTCCTCGGCTGGTATCGCAACGGCCGCATCATCTATGACATGGCCATCAACCAATCCGGTTATGCGGGAGATTATATTGGCAGGGAGGGAGACGAGGCCAGCGAGGATTCCGACGAGCGGGAAGGAGACTCCAACGAGCCCAGAGACGGAGATTGAGCCCAGTCCAAAGCCCCTGTGCCTCCCCCCGCATCGATCTGCCGGCGATCTTTGGGAGCATGGGATCAAGGCTGGAGAACAATGAAACACCTGGCTTGGGGCCAGGCAAGGAAGACTAGATGACTAAGACCAGTTCCAAAAATGTGCATTCATTCAGCGACCTGAAAAAAGCCGGAACCAGGATCACGATGGTTACAGCCTACGATTATTCGATGGCGCGCTGCGTGGCAGCCAGCGAGATCGACCTGATCCTGGTCGGCGACAGCCTGGGAATGGTTGTGCTGGGCTATGAAAACACACTCAAGGTAACGCTGGAGGACATGATAATCCACAGCGCGGCAGTGCGTCGGGGAGCGCCCCAATCTTTTGTGATAGCGGATCTTCCCTACATGAGCTACCACCTGAGCCTGGACGAGACCAAAGCCAACGCCGCGGCCTTGATCATCGCTGGTGGCGCGGATGCCGTGAAGCTGGAAGGAGGATCAGGAGCGCGTTTGGAGGCGATCTCCGCCATCCTCGAATGCGAAATCCCCGTCTGTGCCCACATCGGCCTTACCCCCCAGAGCGTGCGCCGTTTTGGCGGATTCAGGGTGCAGGGCAAATCTCCCGAAGCACATGAAACCTTGCTGCGTCAGGCTCTGGCACTGGAGAAAGCCGGAGTGTTCATGCTCGTGCTGGAGGGGATACCCGAGGGTTTGGGAAAAGAGATCACCCAAAGTGTCACCATCCCCACCATCGGCATCGGCGCGGGACGCTACACCGATGGCCAGGTGCTGGTTTATCACGACCTGCTGGGCCACTCAGACCTGCTGCCAAAGTTCGTGAGGTCCTACGCCTCTCTGGACGCGGACATCACCAAAGCCCTGAATGCATATTGCGCCGAGGTGCGCGAGGGCGCCTTCCCCGGTCTTGACAACGTATATTTTCCCATCACGGAACCATAAGGATTGACCAAGATGACAGCAAAATACGAACACGTGGAAACCATGACCCCGGAGGAGAGATTCTCCGCTGTGGCAAAACTCAAGGAGAAGCTGGAGGAGAACTTTGTCAGCCTTGGCCAGTTGCTTTCGGAGATCAAGCGCAGCAAGATCTTTCGCATGAAAGGCTACGAATCCTTCAAGGAATTTGTGGAGACCGAATACAGCCTCAGCGGTTCCCTGGCCGGAAAGCTGGCGGCAGTGTTTGACGTCTTCATCGAAGAGATGGACGTGGACGAGGGCACGATCCGCGAGATCGGTTTCGACCGCCTCCAGATGATCCAGCCCCTGGTCCGCAAAGCAGATTGGACCCAGCGCGACGAGTGGGTGCAAAAAGCGGAGGAATTGCCCACCAAGGACCTCCGCGAACATATCAGGGAAATCAAAAAGGAAGAAAAGGAAAAGGACATTGATCTCAAAAAAGTGTTCATCGACCAGTATCTGGAGCGGATAACCGCCATCCTCAACTGCTCCCGGACCGATCTCAACTACAAGCTGGCGCTATATTTCCAGGACGCCGACCCCGAAGACATCAAAAAAGTGGTCCGCGAACGCCAGCGCAGCTTCGAAAATGAACTCAACAAGGAGAAATCCCCATGAAACGCGCCAAACAAATGAAAATTCTCTGGGTGGACGACGAGATAGATCTGCTGCAGTCCTTTGTGCTGTTTTTGGAAGAACGAAACTACCTGGTGGACACCTGCAACAACGGCAACGACGCCATCGACAAGGTGCTGGAAAACAAATACGACCTGGTGATCCTGGATGAGATGATGCCCGGCCTCGACGGCCTCACCACCCTGCAGGAGGTCAAGCGCATCAACGCGGCCCTGCCCATCATCATGGTCACCAAAAGCGAGGAGGAGGGCCTGATGGACAAAGCTATCGCCTCCCAGATCGCCGATTACCTGATCAAACCGATAAATCCCAGCCAGATCATCATGGCCATTAAAAAGATCTTCCAAGCCGACGAGATCCGCTCCAACCAGATCGGCGAACAATACTCCCGCTATATCGCCCAGCTTAACCAACGCCTCTTTGACAATCCGAGCTGGCAGGACTGGGCAGATATTTACCGCGAAATGGCCTATTGGGAGATCCAGATCGACGAAGTGAACGACGACGGACTCCGCCAGACCCACTTTCTGGAAAAACGCAACTGCAACACCGAATTCACCAACTACGTGGAACGTAACTACCGCGACTGGCTGCACACCGACGACCGCCCCAACCTCTCTTTTGACGTCATTTCGCAGTACATCGCCCCCCATTTCGAAGCCCGCGTTCCCATCTATTTCATCATCATCGACTGCATGCGCCTCGACCAGTATCTTGCCATCCAGCCTTACATCAAGGAACTCTTCGACGAAGAGCTCGAGCTCTATTACTCCATCCTGCCCACCGCCACTCCCTACAGCCGCAATTCCATCTTCAGCGGACTGCTTCCGCAGGACATTGCCAAACGCTTTCCCGAATATTGGGTGAGCAGCGGCGAACTGGACAATTCCCGCAACCGCAACGAACACCAACTGCTGGATGAACATATCACCGAACTCGGTTACAGCCTCGACCCCACCTCCAAATACGTGAAGATCTTCAACATGGAGGAAGGCAACTTCGTACTGAGGAAGATTGAGACCTGGAACAAGGAAAACCTGATCGTGCTGGTCTACAATTTCCTCGACCTGCTGGCCCACCACCGTTCCCGCGACCAGATCCTGCAGGAAACCATCCCCCACGAGGAAGGCCTGCGCGCCTTCACCAAACATTGGTTTCTGCACTCCTCGCTCTATGAAGCCCTGAAGTTGATCGCCAAACAGGACGCCATCTGCGTGATCAGCACCGACCACGGCTCCATCAAGGTTAACCGCGCCACCCAGGTTATCGGTGACCGCGACACCTCCATCACCGTCCGCTACAAGGAAGGTAAAAACCTCAGCGCCAACGACCGCCACTCAGTTTTTGTGAAGAAGCCCTCAGAATACGGGCTCCCGATCAAGAGCATCGTGGACAACTTCATCTTTGCCAAGGACGATTACTACTTCGTCTATCCCAATTCCTACCATCAATACCAGAGGCAGTACAACGGCACCTTCCAGCATGGCGGAGTTTCCATGGAGGAAATGATCCTGCCGGTGGCCACTTGCCGGAGCAAACGCCTAAAAAATAGTTGACGCAAGCTCCCGGAGGATTATCGTATCCCCAGGATTGCGAACAGCAAGCAGTCCCAAAAGATGGCGGCGGCACCCTGGTGCCACCCACAGCTTTTGGGACTTGTTTCTTGCACCACAAGCCTCAACCCATGTCGCTGAAAATCAGGAGCCACCCGTGACCAGACCAAAACACCTTGAACTCAGATCAGAACAGGACACCAAAGACCTGGCGGCCTTCATCGCCCCGCTGCTGAAGCCCGGGGACGTGATCTGCCTGAAGGGCGATCTGGGTTCAGGAAAGACCTTTTTCGCCCGGGCCCTGGCCGCGGATCTTGGCATCTCGGAACTGGTGGACAGCCCGTCCTTCGTTCTGCTCAAAGAATATGACGGCGGAAAATTCCCCCTTTTCCACCTCGACCTCTACCGGCTGAAAACTGCGGCCGATTTCCTCGAGCTTGGTCTCGCGGACATCATGGACAGCGGTGTCACCCTGATCGAATGGCCCGAACTCGCTCAGCAGCACCTCCCCCCGGGGATCCTGAACCTCACGCTCAAGTTCAGCTACCAGGGTCGTGGCAGGTCTGTGGATATTGTTGCCAAAGACCGTTTTTCTGTTTATTTTGTCTGATAACAAAATCTCTTTCTGGAGGCTCAGATGAGTTTTAACCCTCTGTGGATAGCGCTGGTCGCGATCGTGGTAATGTCGGTCTGGGAAGCTGTTGGCAAAGACAAATCCCCTCTCCGTAGCTGGTTGATCGCCGGCATCTGTTTTATTTTGGGCATGGCCGTCTTCGGCTACTTCTTCATGGAAAGCCGGCAGGACAAGGAATCCCTGAACGTGGTGGGCTATGCCAGCAAGACTTTCGAAAGTGATCTGGTGAAGTGGACCCTCTCCGTTCAGAAAAATGCCGGAGTGGACGGACTGATGGGCGCCTACACCACTCTGAACCGCGATGTGAACGACTTCAAGGACCTGCTGCTCTCCAAAGGCCTCACCCCGAAGGACATCAACATCCAGCCCCCAACAAGTTCGCCGCGTTACGACGAATACGGCAACCTCACCAGCTACAGCGTGGACCAGATGCTCTATGTGCTCAGCAAAGACGTGCCCAAGGTTGAGGCGATCGCCCTCGATCCCCAGTTCTTTGCCGAACGTTCCCTCGTCCTGCAGCAATCCAATCTCGAATATCTCTATTCCAAACTGCCGGACCTTAAAAAGGAAATGATCGGAGCCGCGACAGCCGACGCCATGGCCCGGGCCAAGGAGATCGTGGGTGCCACCAACGCCAGACTGGGCAAGCTGATCTTCGCCCGCAGCGGAGTCTTCCAGATCACGGAACCTTACTCCACCGAAGTTTCCGACTACGGCTATTACAGCACCAACACACGCACCAAGAGCATTTCGGTTACCGTCACCACCAATTTCCGCCTTTAAGCCTTCCCGCGATCAATACGGAATCAATACGGAATCAATACGGATTTCATCCGTATTGATTCCGTATTGATTCCGTATTGATCGCCGGAGCGAAGCGAGCCGGGAAATGGAATAAAAATTGCGTTATATTCCATGGAATGAAAATATGTGGAGATCCGTAATGCGTAAATTGCTTATCCTGGCGCTCTTGGTTTCTGTGGCCGCGCTCTGGGCTCAGCGTGAAACTTTGCCCGCCTGTTATTATACCTACGGGGAAATATCTCAGTTGCTGAGCGATTATGAATCCGAGCATCCGGACATTGCCAGGCGGGTGCATATCGGCCTCACCCAGCAAGATCAGCTTCCCATCTACGCCATGCGCATTTCCGACAACGTGGACCAGGACGAAGAGGAACCGGCGCTGCTCTTTGTAGGCCAAGTGCACGCGGAGGAGGTTTTGGGCGTTCAGATAACCATGAACAATATCTCCGAGATCCTCGCCAACCGCGAACAGTTTCCCTATATGCAATGGATCCACTTTCTGGACATGTGGTTTGTGCCCACCCTCAATCCCGAGGGGCATGAAGTGGTGACGGGCAATATCGACACCTCCTATCGTAAGAACAAGCGGGACAACAACATGAATGGTGTCTTCGACTACAGCCCCCTGGTCGGCTACGATGCGGATGGCGTGGATATCAACCGCAATTTCGATTTCAACTGGTGTCATGGCGACACGTTGCTGCAGCCGGGTGGCCTGGAGGTCTGGGATTATTACCGCGGGCCCGCCCCGATGAGCGAGAGTGAACCTCAGGCCATCAAAGCGCTCGCAGACAAGTATAAATTCATCTATTCGATCTGCTGGCATTCTTCGCGCACCGGCAATTTCAGCGAAAAATGCTACTATTCCTTCAACTGGAAAGAAATACGGCCTTCTCCGGACATGGCCTTTGCCTCCTCGATCTGCTCCTCTGTGGCCGCCCAGATCACCAACGAGGCCGGCTCCGGCAGTTATGAGGCTTTACCCAACCTCAGCCGCAAGGGCGCTTTTCACGATTGGATGTACAAAGAGTACGGCACCTACCAGCTGCTGATCGAATGCGGCACCCGCAATCTGCAGCCGGAGGAAGCTCTGATGCAAAACACGGTGCAGCGCTGCCGCAACGGGGTTTACTGGCTGCTCAACCGCGCCCTGCCCAGTTCAGATGACGTTCCCTCCAGCGCGATGCTCACCGGCAGGGTCCGCGACGCCCAAACAGAAGCTCCGCTGGAAGCCGAGATCATCCTTGAAGGCTATCACGCGCCCTGGTTCGTGCCTCGTACCTCAAATCCGGACACGGGAAGGTTTTACAAGCCCCTGCCCACTGGCACCTACACGATCCGGGTCCGAAAAAAAGGATATTGGGATGCCGTAGTCCCCAACCAGATGGTCTACAACTCTTCCTGGACCCAGGTTCAGATCGCGCTGGAGCCCCGGCAGCCGGCCAGCCTCAGCGGAAAAGTGCACAGCGGCGGGCTGGACATCGAGGCCAACATCGTGATCGGAGACGCTTTTCCGGATACCCTGGCGGTGAACGGAAACTTCATCCATAATGGCTTTGAGGGCGAATATCCGTTGCGGGTGTGGGCTGAGGGCTATTTTCCCTGGCTGGGAACGGTGAAACTGAATCCCGGAGAAAACAGCATCTCCCTCGACCTTGGCCCTGCCACTGAGGTCTTTTCCGAGGATTGGGAATTCGGCATGTATGGCTGGACGATCGCAGGACCCTGGGTTACGCAGGACCAGCTTGCCGCCTCGGGCGCGGCGATCACCGACAGTTGGGG
>JAGOIS010000076.1 GCA_017995495.1 Candidatus Cloacimonadota bacterium | reverse complement strand
GCGATATCCTTCACGTAGTTTTCCGCCGGGTGGCTGCGGCTGAGGTCGAAATTGAGGTCCGGCATATCCTTGATGCCCCACCAGCACTGATAGTATTCCCTGGGTTGAAAGTCCGGCGGCAGCGGCTCCGGCAGCGGCCACTGCTTCCAGTCATACCAGTTCCAGTATTCTGATTCCGGCCCCTTTGACACGCAATCGCGGAAAGCCCAGAAGTCTTCTCCGGTGTGGTTGAATGCCATATCCAGAATCACCCGGATGCCTGCCTCGTGAGCCTCGCGGACCAGTGTCTGCAGCTCCTCCGCCGATCCGAAATGGGGATCGACCCGAATGAAATCAGCGGCGTCATATTTATGGTTGGACCGTGCCTGCCAGAGCGGGTTGAAATAGATCACGTTGATTCCCAGATCGGTCAAGTACGGCAGTTTCTTGCGCACTCCGGCAATGTCACCTCCGTAGAAGGACCACCAGTCCGGTTTCCCCTCTTCCAGCCAGGGACTCTGGCGCAAACCGGAGATTTCGTTCCAGTCCATCACCAAATGAAAACACTCGCGCTGCGGAGGCAGCAATTCCCCCGGCGGGGGCGGGGTGCGGCAGTCGGCGTAGTAATCTTCGCTGAAATCCGGATCGTTGGAGGGATCTCCATTGCAAAACCGGTCCGGAAAGATCTGGTAGATGATGGCGGAGCGAACCCAATCGGGGACAGCGAAGACCGGCAGTCCGTCCAGCTTGATCTTCAAAGGCCGGGCGTCAGCCAGCATGCAAGAGAATCCGTTGGCCCCGTATGCCAAGCAGGTCTCATCAGCTTTGATCATCGCCAAAACCTCGATCTCAGGTTTGTCTGTGCCAAAGAGGCAATGCCAGACTTCTTTTCTGCCCGTCACTCCAAGATGGCTAAGCTGATGTTCCCGGCCGTCGATAATGGCGCAGAGCTCAGCTTCCAGCCCCGGATGCCAGTTGAAACGGAGTTCATAATGCTGCCGGGCCAGACGGTTGATCTCCAGATAATGTCCCAGCCGCTCATTCAGCCGGGAAATGTTATCCTTCACCAGCTTCCAGCTCAGCCGGTGCTGTCCCTCAGCCTCAACCACCAGGATGGAATTCTCGCCTCCGAAGTGGTCTGGCTCACGCAGCGGGTTTGCCGGGTCAGGCATCCAGTTTCCGTCCACGATCAGTTTATAGTGATACCTTCCCGGCTCCACGGGCAGTTTGAGGATATAGATCCCGCCGATGTCGATCAGGTCAAGGATCGCCCAGTCGGTGAATTCCCCCGTCAGACCCACCAGATGCTTCCCGGCGGTCGGGGCTTGATAGCGGAAGCTTATCTCGGGCATGCGCTGTCGGTCTGTCCCGTCGGTCAGGACTTGCTTTTTCTGCCGCCAGGCTTGCGGGGAGCCTGCACAGGTTTGCTCTGCGCCTGCGTTTCACGCAGGTAATGAGTTTTAAGAAACTGCCCGGTGCATGACTTTTTGTTCTTGATAATATCTTCCGGAGTGCCTGTCGCCACCACGTATCCACCGGCGTCTCCCCCTTCCGGGCCGAGGTCAATGACCCAGTCGGCGGTTTTAATCACGTCCAGATTGTGTTCGATCACCACCACGGTATTGCCCATCCGCACCAGTGTGGAGAGCACTTTCAGGAGGCGGTTGATATCGTCGAAGTGCAGGCCGGTGGTGGGTTCATCCAGCAGATAGAGGGTGTTGCCGGTGCTCATTTTACTCAGTTCACGGGCCAGTTTGATCCTCTGCGCCTCGCCACCGGAGAGGGTGGTGGATGGCTGCCCCAGCTTGATGTAGTCCAATCCCACCTCCATCAGGGTTTCCAGTTTCGGTCTGATGGAAGGCACGTTGGCAAAGAATTCGTAGGCCTCCTGCACGTCCATGTCCAGCACTTCGGAGATGTTTTTTCCCTTGTAGCGGATGCCGAGCGTTTCCTGGTTGTAGCGCTTGCCCTTGCAAACCTCGCAGGTGACGTAGATATCCGCCATGAAATGCATCTCGATCTGGTTCACACCCGCTCCCTGGCAGGCTTCGCAGCGTCCGCCGCCCACGTTGAAGGAAAAGCGGCCGGCGTTGTAACCCCGCACTTTGGAAGCCGGAAGTTTGCTGTAGAGCTGGCGGATCGGGTCGAAGAGCTTGATATAGGTGCAAGGGTTGGAGCGCGGCGTGCGGCCGATCGGGTCCTGGTCGATGCAAATCACCTTATCGATGTGCTCCAAACCTTCGATGGCGGCCATTTTGCCCACCTTGTGGGTGCTGCGGTAAAAATGGTTTTGCAGATGTGGGTGCAGGGTCTGGTTGATCAGCGAGCTCTTGCCGCTGCCGGAAACCCCGGTGACGCAGACGAACATCCCCAAAGGTATCTCCACGTCTATGTTTTTTAAGTTGTTGTGCTGCGCCCCCACGATGCGGATCATCCGGTCATCGGCCTTCACCCTCTGGTTCGGGATGGGAATGCTCATCCTGCCGCTCAGATAGGCCCCGGTGAGGGAACGGGGGCTTTTCACCAGTTCCTCCACACTGCCGGATACGACGATCTCGCCGCCGTGGATCCCAGCTTTGGGGCCGAAATCAACCACCCTGTCTGCCGCGCGGATGGTGTCCTCATCATGCTCCACCACGATCACGGTGTTGCCCAGGTCCCTCAGCTGGCAGAGCATTTCGACCAACTTGTGGTTGTCGCGCTGGTGCAGCCCGATGCTGGGTTCGTCCAGGATGTACATCACGCCAACGAGCTGGCTGCCGATCTGGCTGGCCAGCCGGATGCGCTGGCTCTCGCCTCCGGAGAGGGTGGGCGATCGCCTGTCCAGGTTCAGGTAGTGCAGCCCCACGCTTTCCAAAAACCCCAGGCGGTTGTTGATCTCCTTGAGGATCTCCTGGGCGATCAGCAGTTGGTTGCCGCTGAGTTTGAGCCGGGAAAAGTATTCCCTGGCTTCCCGCACGCTGAATGCCGTAACGTCCCCGATGTTCCTGTCCCCCACCCGCACCGCCAGGGAACTGGCTTTCAGCTTCTTCCCGCCGCATTCCGGGCAGGGTTTGTCGCTGATATACTGCATGTAATAGCGCCGCATATCCTCGGAAGTGGTTTCATGCATGCGCCTTTGCAGGGTGGGGATCACGCCCTCGTGGCGCATCATGAACTGGCCTGAGCCACGTTCGTTGGCCCAGGCGATCTTGAACCTTTTGCCCTTGGAGCCATAGAGGATCAGTTGTTTCACCAGGTCCGGAAGTTCGAACCAGGGCGTGGAAAGAGAAAAATCATAGGCTTTGGCCAGATTGCGCACCGTGTTCAGGGTCCAGCTGTCCTGTTTAACCTCCAGCCTGCCCCAGGGAGACACAGCGCCTTCCATTATGGTCAGTTGAGGATTGGGCACAACGAGGTCCGGATCGAATTCCAGCTTGTAGCCCAGTCCGTTGCAGAGCGGGCAGGCGCCGATCGGGCTGTTGAAGGAAAAATGCTGGGGGGCCAGTTCTTCGAAACCGATGTTGCAGCGGGCGCAGGAATTGGTGGAGGAAAGCAGCTGGACTTCGCCAGTGCCGGTGAATTCCACCTTCACCAGGCCCTCGGTGAGTTTGAGCGCCAGTTCCAGCGAATCGGCCAGCCGGGATTGAGCCCCCTCCTTGATCACCACGCGGTCGATCACCACGTCGATGTCGTGCTTGCTCTTTTTGTCCAGCACGATCTCCTCGTCCAGATTGCGCAACTGGCCGTTGATCAGCACCCGCACATAGCCTTCCTGCCGCAATTCATCAAGCTGGTCCTTGTGTTCGCCCTTCCTGCCCTTCGCCACCGGAGCCAGGATCTGCAGCTTGGTGCCCGCTGGTTTTTGCATCAGATGCTCCACCATCTGGTCCACGGTCTGGGAACCCACCGGGTCGCCGCAAATGTGGCAATACTGTTTTCCCACCCGCGCGAAAAGCACCCTCAGGTAGTCGTAGATCTCGGTGACCGTCCCGACCGTGGAGCGGGGGTTCCTGCTGGCGGATTTCTGCTCGATCGCGATCGCCGGGGAAAGGCCCTCGATGTAATCCACGCGGGGTTTTTCCATCTGCCCCAGGAACTGGCGGGCATAGGCGGAAAGCGATTCCACATAGCGGCGCTGGCCCTCAGCGTAAAGCGTGTCAAAGGCCAGGGATGATTTTCCCGAACCGGAGACCCCGGTGAACACCACCAGTTGATCGCGGGGAAATTCCAGGTTGATGTTCTTCAGATTATGCTCGGACGCGCCTTTTATCACTATTTTGGTCTTCAAAGATTATCACCTCATGACCGCGCAGGTAATTTCGAGAGCAGGGATTTGTCAATTGAAAAGTATGATATCCCAGATGCTGCGCAAAAGGCTCCACACAGCAGTTTTGCCAGCGGGGGCCGCCGCCCGTCCGGCAAGGATACATATAGCTTGATTTTGCTTGACAATATATCAAGCAGATACAGAGTGACATTTAGAGGTCAAAATGAAAAGATCGATCTGGCTGACAAGCATCTTGCTCAGCCTCTGCATGGGAGTCGCGGCTCTCAGCATATACGATGTCCAATACACCGCCTCCCGGGGGGTGGATGGTTCCTATCCCTCTCCCTGGCTGGGCAAACAGGTCAGCTTGGAAGGTGTGGTCACAGCAGCCGGTTACCGCGGTGAGGGCTTTTTCCTCTCGGAAAGGCTCAGCGGCGCCTGGCGGGGCATCTTCATCCTCGATGGCAGGCACGATCCGGCCGTTGGCAGCTATGTCCGCCTGAGCGGCGTGGTGGCCGAGAATTTCGGCATGACCTGCATCCGCGACCTCAATTCCATCAGGATCCTGGATAACTACCGCGGCCTGCCCGATCCCGTCATCATCAGCACCGGCCAAATGGCCAATGCCATTGAGGCCGAGGCCTACGAAGGCGTGTATGTGAGGCTGGTTAACACCTCCGTCAACGGTAACAAGTCCAGGAACGGCAGGTTTTCGGTCAGCGATGGCAGCGGCCAGTGCGGCGTGATGCTGCAAAGCTTCGGCGGCAGGGCTTCCGAGCCCGCCATCGGCACCCAATTCGCCAATATCACCGGCGTGGTGGCCTTCAGCTATGGGGAGTATCTGCTGAATCCCGTTTCCACCGGTGACCTCCAGGTCCAACAGCCCGTTTCCACCCAGAACCGGAGCTGGGGCAAGATCAAATCAATCTATAAATAAAAGCAGCAAGGAGAGACGATCATGAACAAATTCTTTAGAAAGGTGCTGGTCTTGGGCGGTGTGGCGCTCGCCGCGCACTTCGGCCTGAAAGCTTACAAACGCATCAACGGGCTGGCCAAACTGGACAAGTCCCTGCCTGAATTTCTCAACAACGTTTACGGCGCCAAGCCAAAGATCAGCATCAACCAGACCATGAACATGCTGACCATCAAGCTCGGCTTCCCCCAGGAGATCCTGGACAAGCACACGGACATCGAAACCACTGTGCGTGAATACATCGACGATTTCTACCCCGAAATGGGTAAAGGCGCCATCAACATCAATATCCACGCCCAAACCGCAGATGAAGGCGAAGACCTGGCTGAAGAAGAGGCTGAACAGGAACTCTAAACCCCGCTTGGCGGCATAAGATCACCTGAACGGGATGATTATCAACCCGCGTTCTTGGAGAGCGCGGGTTTGTTTGTCTTCCACCTCCCTTCCTCCGCCCTGAGCCTGGGCGTGTTCACCTCTTGCTTGCCTCCCTTTCAGTTCCCATTGATCCATTGGGATGTCAGCGGGAAGTGAATGGCATGTGGATGGGAAAAGGCTCAGAGAGACTCTATCGTATATAGTGGGTAACAAATTGGGGGATGAACGGAGAAAAGAGAAATTGCATACGGATCAACGGATTGAACGGATTTACGGATCATGAGGGGGGACTTGTGTTGATGAGTGGTGACATTCGGATGCTGATTCCGAATAATTCACCGATTTGAAGCCTGGATCTCCGGGCCTCTTTTTTCGTCCGCCTGAGTTCGGGGATTTTAATTGGGGTTTTCCCAGCCAGGATGATCCCCCGTTTCCCACTTGGACCCATGCTCCGAGTGAACGGAGCCCAGACAGTGGACTGTTTACCGCTCTTCCGCCAGTTCACGCCCTCCGCTTTCACCCAGCTGTTCTCAGGGGTGAAATCCCTTTCTCGTTGTCTCTTGTTTTCTGGTGTGGCTTTTTGTTGTTCCCGGACCAAATCAAAAATAGAGGTCCCTCTTTCCCTGTTTCATCTCCTCGAGTTTGGCAGTGACGGAGGCACGCATGCTGTTGTCCCCGATCCGGGTGAGTTCGTTGTCTATTAGCTGCAGACCGGCTTTGAGGGTGCGCTCTGAGGAGAAGTCATAAAGGTATTCGGCGAAGGTGAGCAGGGCGTTGGGGGTGCAGAAACGCTTCACGAAGCCGGGTATGGCGAACTCCATGAAATGCTCCCCGGTGCGGCCGGCGCGGTAGCAACTGGTGCAGAACGACGGGATGTAGCCACCTTGCGCGAGTTCGTGGATCACATCGTCCAGGCTGCGGGTGTCTCCCAGCACAAACTGGCTCTTTTTCCGAGATTCCTCATCCTTGGCGGAGTAGTCGCCCACGCCGATGCTTGATCCGGCGTCGATCTGGGATATTCCGTAGCGCAGGACCTCGTTGCGGAGGGCGATGGGTTCTCGCGCGGTGAGGATCATGCCGGTGTAGGGCACGCTGAGGCGAATGACGGCCACCAGATGTTTGAAATCCTCATCTGAAACCTGATGCGGCGGCTTTTCGGCAAATTCGGTGCCGTTGGCGGGCTCGATGCGCGGGAAGGAGATGGTGTGGGGCCCCACCCCGAAGGTGTCCTCCAAATGGATGGTGTGATAGAGCAGGCCCAGCACCTCGAATTTCCAATTGTAAAGACCCATCAGGGCGCCGATGCCGAGGTCGTCGATGCCGGCCTTCATGGCG
>JAGOIS010000075.1 GCA_017995495.1 Candidatus Cloacimonadota bacterium | reverse complement strand
ATTCGAAGATAGCTGATGCCCCGGCTGCAAGGCTCTGGGGCGATCATTGACCCAAGAGGTTATGGCAGCGGCCATGCCACAGCTGCCGGGAGGGCAGATGAGCCGGGAGCAGGAGCTTGGCTGAAGCGTGGTCTGAGTAAGCTGGGTGGGTAAATCCAATATCCATGTGTCCGCCTGACCGATCCGGCGATTGCTCCCAAGCTGTTTTCCCTTATGATATCAGCAACAACAAATAGCTATCAAAGGAAACAGAGCATGAACATCAGGAACGGCAACTGGCTGACAAGGGCTTTGTTCTTGCTGGCCATGTTCGGAGGAATAGGAATGACGAACGCCAAAACCATATACGATTTCAGCGCCGAGCGCATCGATGGCAGCACTGAGAGCTTGCGAAATTACACGGGCAAGGTGTTGCTGGTGGTGAACACAGCCAGCAAATGCGGATTCACCAAACAATATGACGGCCTGCAGAAAATCTGGGAACAGTATCAGGACCAGGGACTGGTGGTGCTGGGCTTTCCTGCCAACAACTTCATGCGCCAGGAACCCGGCGAGAATGATGAGATCGAATCCTTCTGCAAACTTAACTTTGGGGTTGATTTCCCTCTCTTCGCCAAGATCTCCGTGCGGGGCAAGGACATCAACCCGCTCTTCGCGTGGCTGACCTCCAAACAGGAAAATCCGGAATTCGCCGGCAAGGTGAGCTGGAATTTCAACAAATTCCTCATCTCTCGTGACGGGCGCTTGATCAATCGCTTCGATTCCAGAGTAGAACCTCGCTCTGACCAGCTGGTGAAGGCGATCGAAGCCGCGCTGAAAAACTGAACAGCAGCCGCCTGAGTAAAAAAAAATAAGCCCGGAGTCATACCGGGCTTTTTAGCATAAGGTTGAAGCGTCCTTAGATGAAGAGGTTGATGTTGGACTGTTCTGCTTCGGAGAGGTAAGTGGCAACACCGCCGATGTTTACGCCTTCCATCAATTCTTCGGGCTTCACGCCCATGATATCCATGGACATTTGACAGGCGATCATTTCCACGCCTGCTTTCTGGGCTTGGGCGATCATCAGTTCCAACTGGTCCACGTTCTTGTCTTTCATGCGTTTGCGCATCAATATGGGACCCAGTCCGGCAAAATTGATCTTGGACAGCGCCAGCGAACGGCTGCTTCCGGCCATCATCATGCCAAACATCCTGCCCATCAGGTCTTTGTCCACCTTGGGTTTGTCGTGTTTCTTGATCACGTTCAACCCCCAAAAGGTGAAGAACATGGTCACCTTTTTGCCGGTGGTTGCCGCGCCGTTGGCAATCACGAAAGAGGCCAGAGCCTTGTCCAGAGCGTCGCTGAAGACCACAATGGTCTTGTTGAGGCCGCCGGCTGTGGCGCCAATCTCAGTGCTTCCGCCCTTGAGAACCGTGGCCACGTATTTTTTGCCGATTTCCTCGATGCTGATGAGAGTGTTTCCGGTCATTTTGCACCAGGCGGGAACGTCTTTCACAAAGCCGGGATCGGTGGCCGAAATGCGCAGTTTATCACCTTCCACAAGCTTGTCCATCTCAGTTTTAAGGCGCACGATGGGGCCGGGGCACTGCAGTCCGCAGGCGTCCGCTTCCACAGTGCGTCCTCCGGCGGCGGCAGCCTGGATACTTTCTTTTTTGTACATTTGGTCGTCCTTGTCGATGAAGTCGCGGGCAAAGATGTCCTCATTGGTTTGTTTTTGGTGGACCTGCTCGTAGGTCGTATATCCGCCTGAGAGGTTGTAAACCTGGTCAAAGCCATTTTGGGACAGGATACGGGAGGCAAAATAGCTGCGGTGTCCGGTGCCGCAGAAGACCACGATTTTCCTGCCCTTGGGAACCTCGTTCAGCCTGCCGCGAAGCTCGTCCACGGGAAGGTTGATGGCACCGGCGATGCTGCCCAGACCAAATTCCATGGGGGTGCGGACATCGATCAAAACTGATGTTTCCGGGTTCAGGCCTGCAATATCTTTCCAGTGGATGACCTTGGAAACTCCCGTCAGGATGTTCTCCGCCACCATGCCAGCCAGATTCACGGGATCCTTGGCGCTGGAAAACGGCGGCGCGTAGGCGTGTTCGAGTTCCACCAGATCATACACGGTCTCCTTGTGCTTGATGATGTGGGCCAGCATCTCCATGCGCTTGTCCACTCCGTCGAAACCCACCACCTGAGCTCCGTAGAGGCGTCCAGTTTCGGGTGCAAAAACTATCTTGATGGTGAGAGGCAGAGCGTCTGGATAGTACCCCGCGTGGGAGGATGAGTGGATCACTGATTCGAGGTGGGGGATCCCCTCCTGCTCCAAAACCCTGCCGGATACGCCGGCCGCGGCCACGGTGATGTCGAAGATCCTGGCGATGGCGGTGTTTATGGAGCCGCAGTAACTGCGTTTGTTGCCAAACACGATATTGTCGGCCGCGATGCGTCCCTGTTTATTGGCCGGCCCGGCCAGATAGGTGAGAAAAGTCTTGTCAGTTATGGGATTGGCCATGGCTATGGCGTCACCCACAGCGTAGATATGCGGGTCCGAGGTCTGCAGGTGCGCGTTCACCATGATCCCTTTGTTGGGTCCCAGGTCCAGTCCCGCCGCCTCGGCCAGGCGGCTGTCCGGCTTCACGCCAATGGAGAGGATCACCATGTCCGCGGGGATCGATTTGCCGCTGGCCAGACGCACCTTCAGGCCTCCGCCATCGCGTTCGATGGCCTTGACCGCCTCTCCCAGATACAGCCCAACATGTTTGGACTTGAGGTGCTGATGCACCTGGGCGGCCATCTCGTAATCCAGATAGGTCATCACCTGCGGGGCCATCTCCACGATCGAGACCAAGATCCCCCTGCGGTGAAGGTTTTCCGCCATCTCCACCCCGATGAATCCCGCGCCCACAACCACGGCGTGGTGTACACGGTTGGCTTCCAGATATGCCTTGATGCGGTCGGTGTCGGGAACGTTGCGCAGGGTGAAAACTGAGGGGTCGTCGATACCTGGCAAGGGGGGACGGACAGGCTCCGCGCCCGGAGCAAGAACCAGTTTGTCGTACTTTTCCGCATATTCCCGGCCAGTTCGAAGGTCTTTCGCGGTGACCGTTTTCGCCGCCCGGTCGATGGCCATGATCTCTGTTTTGGTGCGGACATCCACATTCAGCCGCGCTTTGAAGCTTTCCGGGGTTTGCACGAAGAGGCGCTCACGTTCGCTGATCACTCCTCCGACATAATAGGGCAGGCCGCAGTTGGCGTAGGATATGTAGTCACCGCGTTCAAACATGATGATCTCGGCGTGTTCGTCCATCCGGCGCAGGCGGGCAGCGGTGGTGGCGCCGCCGGCCACGCCTCCCACGATGAGGTATCTGGGCATGGTTTCTCCTTCTGGAAAGATTGTTTGGACTGGAATTGAACAGCCGGGAGAGGCTGGGTATGGTTACACCGGTCCATATATATATTAAGCAAGATATGTTCCGCTGCAAGCAAAATTGTGTGAACAGCCCCATCGGGAAGAGGTTGCCAGATGGAAACAATATTTTGAGTGAACCAGCTGCCCGACAAGATGCTTGTTTGTGTCCGTAAGATATTCTCCATGGCCAGGTTCACCCGATTCCCCGATTTCAGTTGACAGGAAACAGCCGCTTTCTAAACTTGCTTTTCAATTACGCTAATAAAAGGAGTCGTCATGATCAGAGTCCGTTCACTCCGCGTGCACAGTAACCGGGAAGCCCTCTACGCGCGGGTGTTTCACCCTTTGTGGCAGGACGATGAGGAGGTATTGCTTCAGCTTTCTGTTTTTAGCGCAACATTGAAGCCTCTGTGGCTGTGAATCCGCTTCTGATCTTGAAGCCGGACACAATGCACTGAAGGGTTTTCCCAAAATCCGGCTTGTTCCGGGTTTTCCTTTCCCTTCATCAACCCCAATAACCACAGAGGAGAAAAAACATGCAAGCACTCGGCAGACAGCTACTGGTCGAATTTTTCGACTGCGATAAAGACATCCTGCTGGACGAACATGCCATCCGCAAAGCGCTCATCGAAGCCTGCGTGATCGGCAAGGCGACAGTTGTCACGGACACCTTTCACTCTTTCAGCCCCCACGGGGTGAGCGGCGTGGTCGTGATCGCCGAATCCCATGTCGCCATCCACACCTGGCCTGAATATGGCTACGCCGCGGTGGATATCTTCACTTGCGGCCAGACAATTGAACCCTGGGATCTTTTCCACCATCTTGAGAAGTGTTTTAAAAGCCAACATAGCAGCAAGATGGAACTCCGGAGAGGCCTCTTCGACAACGGCGACGAACCCCTGAAACACAAACCGGATTGAGCCTTGGGCTGGTGGCATACAGATTATCACACTCCCCACCGCGGCCTCACTTTTGAGGTCGAGGAGCTGCTGCACAGGGAGCAGAGCGCCTTTCAGAAGATAGAGGTGCTGCAGACCCCGTCCTTCGGCAAGGTGCTGCTGCTGGATGGAGTGCTGATGCTCACCGACGCGGACGAATTCACCTATCACGAAATGCTCGCGCATCCCGCTCTTTTCACCCATCCTGAGCCCCAAAGCGTGCTCATCATTGGGGGTGGCGACTGCGGGACCCTCACCCGGGTGCTGCGGCACGGCTCGGTCCGCCGGGTGCTGATGGTGGAGTTGGACGAACGGGTCACCCGGGTTGCCAATCAGTACTTTCCAGATCTGGCCGCCTCTGTTGACGATCCCCGGGCGGAGCTGGTTTTTGGCGACGGGATCAGATACGTGGAGGAAACGGAGGAGCAATTCGATGTCATCCTGGTTGACAGCACAGATCCCGTGGGACCCGCGGAAGGGTTGTTCCGGGCTCCTTTTTTCGCCAACTGCAAGCGCGCCCTGAAACCCGGCGGGGTCTTCTGTCTGCAGTCTGAAAGCCCCTGGATCCCCCAGCTGGGCAAGGTCATTGGCGAGGTCCACCGCGACCTCCGCTCCCTGTTCCCGATCGTGAAGGCCTACTCCGCCGCCATCCAGACCTACCAAGCCGGCTTCTGGCTTTTCCAGCTGGCCTCCACATCCCCCGATCCCCTTTCCCCGGAAGTGGGGGTCAGGATTGCTGCTTCAGGGATCCCCACCCGCTATTACAACCGGGACCTGCATTACGCGGCCTTCACCCTGCCAACTTTTGTGCTGGAGCAACTCGGCTGAGTTCCGGCATTCGCCGGCAACCCCGGTCCCCGAGGATAAACATTGACAATCAGGGCCGGGCGTATTTTTGTTGCCGCGTGGTCTCAGAAGCCCGACTGGCTTTTCCCATGAGGTTTTTCGATTCTATCATAAGGAAGTGAAACATGCCCATCAACTACTTTGAAGTCAAGAGCAAAATCCTGGCCCATCGCCCCGCTTACGAAGCCCAGCTTGCCAGGATCACCGCGCTCACTATCCCGGAAGATTTTCCCCTGAGGGAGTTTTTTACCGCGCTGCGCGAGATCACTCTCCAGGCCGCTGAATTCGGCCGGCTGCTGGACCGCGATCCGGAGTTTAAAAACATTAGCCTGGAAGAACTTAAGGCGATGAACACCCAGTATTACGCCACCCTGGAACCAGTTTCAGGCTATGCCACAAGCCTGGCCAATCCAGACTTCGCGGTGCAGCTGTACGGGGAAGGGCTGGGCCAGTTCTGCTCGGCCGTCTATTCGGGTTTCCGGGCCACCCGCTATTATTTGATCACGGAAAACTACCTCGCCCTGGACGAGCAGTTGCGGTTGTTTTTCGCTCTGCACGACCTGGCTGCAGCGGGCAACAGCGACCTGGCCGGCTGGACCGCGGTTTACCGGGATTCGCGCCTGGAGGGTTTGGAACTGGCAGCCTGCTACGCCTACCTGCTAAGTTACAGCCCGGATTTCAGTTATTTTGCCCGGATCATCCAAAGCGCCGATCTGTCCGACCCGCGCTATCTGTACCGTTACGGCGTTTACCTCAGCGAGCACGATCTGGCCATGGCCGATTTTCTGAGCGCCTACCCCGCCCAGGACTTGGTCGCCCTGGCAAGATTCATCGTGCAAAGCTGGGTGGACGGCTTCACGCGCGCTAAAAAGGACCATCAGAAAAAGAAATTCGCCAATCTGATGATCCCCTGCGGCATGGAACGCCTGGGCAGGCTGCTGCTGGAAGAACTGCAGCGGATCGGCATCACCGCGCTGGTGGGTCAGCCCCACAGCCAGGGAATAAACAAACAATACAGCTACGACCACCGTTTCGACAGCGCCCTGGTGCTGGACCGTGAGTACGTGGACCTGCAGCTGGCGGTATCCGCCAAGGTTCTGGAAGAGCTGAAGGAAACCATAGCGCTGCAGGCGGGCCCCGTTTACGTGGAACTTTTTGGCGAAACCCCCTTCGCTCCGGAAGCCAGGGCAAGCGCCCTGAAACTGAGCCCGGAACAGCAACTGCTGCATCGGGAACAGAGGGGGCGGCAGGCCGAAATGTATTACCGCTATTACCGCCGGGACGAAGCCAGCTTCACCATCATCGCCTTCCCCTCCCCGGAGATCGGCCCCAAATTCCGCGGGATCTTTGCCGATACGCTGAAGATAAACCTCTTGGATTCAAACAGATACGCCCAGATCCAGCAGAAGATAATCGATGTGCTGGACACGGCTGAGTTCGTGCACGTGAAAGGCAAACCGGGAAACGACACCGACATCCTGGTGAAGATGCACACCATCACTGACCCTGCCAGGCAGACCAACTTTGAAAACTGCGTGGCGGATGTGAACATCCCGGTGGGCGAAGTCTTCACCTCACCAAAACTTGCCGGCACCACCGGCACTCTCCACGTGGAGGACATCTACCTGGGCAGCCTGCGCTATTTCAACCTCAGGATGCGCTTCGAGGACGGCTGGGTCAAGGATTATTCCTGCACCAATTTTGACGATCCCGCCGAGGGCAAAAAGTACA